>CAMESA010000057.1 GCA_945935945.1 uncultured Mollicutes bacterium
ACTCATTACGAATGAGTTGCTCTACCAGCTAAGCTAAGTCGGCACTAATAAAATTTTATCAAATAATTTCTATATTTTCATCAAAATATGATTTTAGTATAATTTAATTTCGTAATTGAAGGAATTAAAAATGGAAGAGAAAGATATTGATATTGTCGAGAAAAACGATCAGAAAGAGCAAAAGGAAGAATTTCATATCGAAAAATATAATTTTAAGTCATGGATTAAATCTTTTATCGTTGGTATAGGAATTGGACTTGGAATTATTTTACCAGGTGTAAGTGGTTCTGCCTTTGCTATTATTTTTAAAGTCTATGACAAGTTGCTTTATGCAGTTAGTAATTTATTAAAACATTTTATTAAATGCTTTATTTATATTTTTCCAATGTTTATTGGTGCGGTTTTTGGCTTTATTGTTGGATTTTTCACAATTCAAAATTTTATAGATTCATACATGTTTATTATTTGCGCAAGTTTTGGCGGTCTAATGCTTGGTGCAACCCCAAGTATTTTTGAAGAAATAAAAGGCGAAAAAATAACAATTAAAAGAGTGGTTTTTTCAATAATTGGTTTTATTTTTCCATTATTAATTAGCGTAGTTTTTGCTAATGTTGGCGGTCTTGATACAACGAATTTATTCGATACTTTTCCTTTTTATATTCATATTTTTGCTTTTTTAACTGGTATATTAATTGCAGCAACTCAGATAATTCCAGGATTATCTGCAACGGTGCTTTTAATGTCGATTGGTTTTTTCAAACCAATGATGAATGCAGTGCATTTTTCAACATTAAGTGAGAAACCAATTTGGATTTTATTCTTTGTCATTTTTGTTATTGGTTTCATTGTTGGCTTCATCTCGCTAAGCAAGAGTATCTCTTATTTATTAGAAAACAAAAAAGTCCCGATGTATTTTTTAATTTCAGGACTTACAGTTGGTTGTGCAGTGACTGTTTTTTATAATACTGACATAAAAGCAGTTTATGATTTGTGGATGATTGGTGAAGGTAATATTACAAGAGATTTATCAATCGGCATCCCTCTATTTTTTGTTTTGATGATTGTTGCTTATTTACTTTATAGAGTAACAAAAAAGCATAATGCTAATCACAATTAAAAGCAAAAAGTGTAACTGATCTTTCTTCTTTTGTTAGACCTGCATGGGCTCCTTTGAATCCAATTGGTTCAATTGAGTCGTAAAAAATATATTTTCCTTTTGCGATTAAGAAGTAATCAAATAATGTTTCTTCAGCATATGGTTTCATATTTCCATAACCTAAAATGTTGTTTTCAAGGAGCTCTTTTTTAGAAACAATATAGAAATCTTTTCCATAATATTTGTTTGCAAGTTCGACAAATTTTTCCTTATTTTTTACCGAAAAACATGCAAATCTCCCCTCAATTGTGAAATATTTCGTTTCTAAAGTCTCTAAAAAATCTCCATGTTCATATATAGGAATCTCAATAACATCTTGAAAACCATGATCTGCAACAAGCAAAAATAGTGTATCTTTGTTATTTTCAACAAGTGTTTTTACTTTTCCATCAAGATAAATAATATTCTCTTTAACAATATCATTCATTGTTCCTTCCTTATGCATAATGTGATCAGGGTTTGCAGAATAAACATATGAAAAATTATTATCTTTGACAATTTTATCAGCCTCATCAAAGAACATATTGTATGATTCTATTTCATTTTGTCCTCTAAATGCGAAACTACAAATCTGGTTTGCTTTATATTTTCCATCTTTATTAATTATGTCCCAGATATTTTCAATTTTTAATGTTGTTAAAGTAACTGGAGGCAAAATTTTTTCACCTGTAAATTTATCATTTGATAAAAATACATTTATAGAGCGGTCATATTCTTTGAAATATTGAGTCCACCCAATATATCCAGTTTCAATTGGATACAATCCAGTTGTAAGTGAAGTGGTTGCTGCAACAGTTGTTGGTGGATTAACAGTTTCAAGTTCCATAAATTTATGAGAAAAAATAAATGGACAATTTTCTTTATAATAATTAGCAATTGCAGTTCCAAAACCATCTAATAAAATCAAAGATACTTTCTTTTTATTAGATTTCTTTAATAATTCATCTACTTTTTCTAATGAATCATGAAAAGTAGGCTGCTCGAACCATTTGAGTATAGAGTTTGAGAGATTAACTAAACTTCTTTTTTTATTAATTGCTAATTCTTTCATGACACAATATGATAACAAAAAAACAAAATAAAAACATCTAGAAATTTCTAGATGTTTATAATGTGCTACAATTTTTTACTCAACTAGATAATTCTGTTGTAGTATTCAACGATTAAAGCATCGTTAATGTCTTGGTTGATTTCTTTTCTTTCAGGAAGTCTTGTAAATTTGCCTTCTTTCTTTTCTTTATCAACTTCGACGAATGGAACAAATGCTGTTGTTGCTTCAAGTGAATTCTTAACAACAACTAAATCTTTGCTGCTTTCTTTTAATCCGATGACATCATTAACTTGAACTAAATAGCTAGGAATATCGATAACTTTACCATTGACAACAATATGTCCGTGGTTAACAAGTTGTCTAGCAGCTCTTCTTGTTGAAGCAAAACCCATTCTGTAAACTAAGTTATCAAGTCTTGATTCAAGAATTGTCATGAAGACTGTACCTGTGACACCATTTCCTTTTCTTGCAAGTAAGAATAATCTACGGAATTGTCTTTCATTGATGCCGTATAAATCTCTTAACTTTTGTTTTTCAGTTAATTGTTTTCCGTATTCTGATTGTTTTTTCTTAGCTGCACCGTGTTGACCAGGTGCGTAAGTTCTTTTCTCATGTTTTTTAAGAGTGTATGAATCGAATTCTTCTTGTGTTCCAAGTAAAGAATATCCAAGTCTTCTAGCTCTCTTCCATTTTGGTCCTGTGTATCTCATAATTTCCTCCTTTAATGTAAAGTAAGGTATAAATTCCAATCTCCTACGGTGGTTCAACAACAGTTTCGCTTCTGTAGCCTAAGTTACTCCTTTAGATTTAATCTTTGAATCACTAGACGAGTTGTATTTATATGCTGCACTCTACAAGCCTTTAAAGGATATACTAAATTGGTATATTTTTCAAGTTAATTTAATATTTTTTCAACTTTTTTTGTTGTAATTACATAGAAAAATCGCTTGAGTTAGGGTAAAATGTAGTTGGAGTTTTTAAGATGCGTACTTTTTTAGAATTTAATAAAGATTTGACCACCCTAATTGTAGTAATTGTGCTCGTTTCAATACTTGCAATTGCTTTCATTGGATTAATAGTTTTTTTGCTTAATAAATTTTATTTTGCAAAGAAAAGATGTCACAAAATGTTGAATTCCTTACAAAGTGATTATGAATATTATCATGCATTATTAACTGGTCAAGATAATTCCTTGATTCAAAGATTAGAAATTATTTCAAGAACCAATCTTTTATATTCGGATATTCATTCAAGCTATTTTAAAAGAAGCAAAGAAATCAGAGATACTCTTGATACAAAATACCAAGAATATATGACTGAACTTCAAGTACTTCTTGAAGAAAGAAATATCAAAGATTTTAAAAATTTATACAAATCAAAATCAAATACCTTTAGACAATTTAAAGAAAGTGTTAATTCTTTAAACCAAGATTTAACAAACGTGATTAAACCTGAAGAAGATGCAAGACAGGCAGCCCTTGTTTTAAAAGAAACATTAAGAGAGACAAAATCAAAATTTAATTTCAATGAATCAAGATTACACTTTGTTTCTGAAAGTTTTGATAATGTTTTTAATAAAATTGATAAGAAATTTAATCAATTTGAAGAATATCTTGAAAATGCAAATTATGATGAAGCAAACGAAATTCTTTCGGAAATTGAGAAAGTTAGAGTCCTTTTAGATACTTTAATTGATAAAATTCCTAATCTTTGTGACGTAATCAATGATGAAT
Source organism: uncultured Mollicutes bacterium (assembly GCA_945935945.1). The sequence goes on from CAMESA010000057.1 coordinate 3,941, forward strand.
TACCTGAAAAAATTAAAAATTTAGTTGAAAAATATAACGATTTACTACTAGATGATTTACCTCTTCAACATTTAAATATTGAAGGAAATATCAAAGCTATAAATGATGAACTTGAAAAAGATCGCAATAAATTAAAGAGTTTATCAGTCTCTGGAATCAACGATTCAATAGATATGATTAATCAATTAATTGATAAATTATATGCTGATTTTGATGTTGAAATTGCTGCAAGAGAAGAATTCTTAAAAGCTAAAGAGAGCGTTTTAAGTGAATTTAGCAATAATGAGAAAGTTTCAGTTAAAATCTCAAATAATATGCTTAAATTTAGAAGAGTTTATATAATTGATAAAGAACATGAGACACAACTTGTTGATATTTCTAAAAAACTTGATGATGTTGCAAAAGATAAAAGAAAACTTGATGCATATATCTATAACCCAATACCTCAACCATACACATTATTACTTGATAAATTAAATATTCTTAAAAAAGGAAATGAAGAATTTGGAGCAAAAGTACACGCTTTTTCTGATTATCTTTTAAATTTAAAAGTTGATTGTGAAACTGCTTATAACAACAATAAAACTAAATATGAAACTTTAAAAGTTAATGAGTCAATAATTAGAGATTTAAAAAATAATGAAATTAGTGAGCTTTTTAAGCCTAAGTTTGATGAATGCTATTCATTTTTAGATGAAATTGCTCAAATTTTGAAAACCGTACCAATTGATGTTAATTTAGTTAATTCAATTTCAACTGAACTTAATGAAAAAACAAATAATTTAGTAAAAGATGTACAAGATATCACCACTTATAGAAATTTAGCTACTGAAAATATTGTTTTGATTAATCGCGACAGAATGAAATTTGCGGAAATTAACAACATTATTTCACAAGCTGAAACTTTATTTAAGGATGGAAATTACAGGGCTAGTTATGAAATGAGTCAAACAGCCCTTCAAAAATTATTATCCAGGAATCAAAAATAAATATGATCTATTTTGATAATGCTAGCAGCACTAAGCCAGATAAAGAGGCTCTAGATATTTTTTATGAGAATAGTATTGAGAAATTTTTCAATCCTAATTCAATTTTTAGTGCTGGAGTTAGAAATTTTAATGATATTAGAAGATTTAAAGATAAAATTTTAAAAGATTTTAAATTAGATAGTTCCTATGAAGTAATTTTTAATAGCGGTGCAACCGAATCAAATAATTTGATGATTTTGGGTTATGCAAGAAAGAATAAAAACCGTGGAAATAGAATAATCACAACAAAAGTTGAACATGATAGCGTACTTTTTGTTTTCAAACAATTAGAAAAAGAAGGGTTTGATGTCGTTTATCTTGATATTAATCAAAATGGAGAAGTTGATCTTGATCAATTTAATAATGTGATAAATGATAAAACCATTTTAGTTTCAATCATGGGCGTTAATAATGAAGTAGGTTTTGCGCTCAATATTGATGAAATTTCAAAAATTGTTAGGAAATTCCCAAAATGTGTTTTTCACTCTGATTGTGCCCAAACTCTTGGTAAATATCCTTTTAATTATTCTTCTTGCGACGCTTTTACCATTTCTGCGCATAAAATTTATGGAATTAAAGGCATAGGGGCTCTTATTAAAAGGAAAAAAATAAATCTTGAACCTATTTTTTATGGTGGAGGTCAGGAAAATGGACTTCGTAGTGGAACTCAAGATTTTCCTGCAATTGCTTCATTTTCTTATTCAATAAACAAAGTATTTGCTGATTTTAATAAGAATTATAAACACGCAGAGCAATTAAAAAATCACTTAATTGATGGTTTAAGCAAAAATGAAGAGGTCATTCTTCATTTATATGAAAAATCAACACCTTATGTTTTGAATTTTTCATTAAAAACAAAAAAAGCAAGCGTTGTTGTTGAAGCATTGTCTAATTTAAATATTTTTGTTAGTAGTGTTTCAGCTTGTAATAGTAAAAAAGAAGAACCAAGTCACGTTCTTCTTGCTTTAAATAAATCTTTAAAAGAAGCACATAATTCAATACGTCTTTCTTTTTCGAAAGATAATACAATTGAAGAATGTGATTTGTTTTTAGTCGAATTTAATCGAATTATCGAAAGGATTAGAGGATAATATGGATTTTGATACAATTATTGTTCGCTTTGGCGAAATGAGCACAAAAGGGAAAAATAAAAAAGATTTTATTAATGGTTTAGCTAGATCTATTAGGCATGCTTTAAAAGATTTTGAAGATTGTTTTGATATGCTTATTCGACATGATCATATTTATATCAATATTAAAGAAGAAATTCCGAATTTAATCG
>CAMESA010000058.1 GCA_945935945.1 uncultured Mollicutes bacterium
ATCAATTGTTTTTGTTTCAAAATCTTTTGGTAATTTGTTAACTTGTGAGTCGTGGAATTTAATTTTAACTTCATTTAATTTTATATTACCTTGATAATAATCAGGATTTTCTTGAGCGAATTCATATTTTCCTTCAAATATCACTTTTTCACCATTATTAAGTTCAGTTGAAACATTTTCACTATCTGGATAGCATAAAATTGTATCGCCATTCTTATCCATTATATAATATGCACCAAAATCAATGCTTGCATTAGTCCAAACTGAATCAATGACAACACCTTCAACAAAATAAGTTTCGCCATGTTTACCACTACTTCTTAAATCTGAAATTGAAGTAATGTTATATTCTTCTTTTTTTGAAACAACAATGAGTTTTAAGATTTCATCTAAAGAAGCAAAATTTTCTTCTCCTTCAATTGCAGCAAGTGAGAAATTTCCAGAAACTTTTCCCATTTTGAATTCTTCTTGTTTGATTTCAGGTTCAACTTGAGGTGGAATTTCTTCTTTTTTGGTTATATTAACAGCTTGTTGAGCGACATTTTCAACCTTTTCAACCTTAATTTCCTGAGTTGGTAAAACGCTTTGATTCAAAACCGTCCCAAAATCGAGGAGTTTCAACAAATAAACTTGGAATAAAAAGTTTGGATTACTTGTTGTTTTGAACTCGTTTTGACATTCAAGCAAAGTATCAATCATGTAGAGTAATTCATTTGAAAGAAATCTTCCTTCAATTTGTTTTACGTCTTTTTCATCGCTTGATGAGAGTAAATTTGGATTTTTTGTCTTTGTATAAACGAGTACATCTTTTAATAAATATAAAAGTTCGTTTGTTAAACGAGATAAATCAACGCTTCTACGAATAAAAGTATCGTATAAATCCAAAACTTTAATGGTATTTTTCTCTTTTAAAGCTTGTAATAATGTGATTTTTTCTTCAGAAGTGGTAAGTCCAAAAAGTTTGACAATATCTGACTCTAAAATTTCAGTTCCACAATATGAAATTGCTTGGTCCAAAATTGAAAGCGAATCTCTTGCACCACCTTGAGAAAGTTCAGCTATGAGGTTTAATGCTTTATTTGAACAAGAAACGCCTTCATTTAATAGAACTCTACTGAGTAATTTTTTAATTTCGCTGTCACTTATTTTTTTGAATTCATATCTTTGACAACGAGACAAAATTGTAGGTAGAAGTTTGTATGGCTCAGTTGTACATAAAATGAAAACACAATAAGATGGTGGTTCTTCTAAAGTTTTTAAGAGTGCATTAAATGCACTATTTGTCATCATATGAACTTCGTCAATGATGTAAACTTTATATTTTCCTTTAATTGGTGCATATTTAACCTTTTCAATTAAATTTCTGACTTCGTCAACGCCGCTGTTACTTGCAGCGTCTATTTCGATGACGTCAGGATGAGATCCTTCAGTTATGCTTAAACAATTTGAACATTTATTACAAATTGTGCCAATTCCATCTTCACAATTTAGTGCTTTTGCAAATAGTCTAGCAACGCTTGTTTTTCCAGTTCCACGTGGACCTGAAAATAAGTAGGCGTGAGATATTTTTTTGAGTTTTAAAGAATTCAATAAGGTTTGTTTTATTGGTTCTTGACCAACTAACTCATCAAAATTTGAACTTCTATATTTTCTATACAATGCTTGATAGGCCATGTTTTCTCCTTTCAATATTATACACAAATCAAGTGCTTTAATTCATTAAGAAAGTTTTAGGAAATTCACTTTTTAAATATTCATAGAATATTTCTGCTGTTATTTGTATTTTATTGATACTTCATTTTATGTATAATCTTTAGTTGAAAAAGAGGTTTTTTGTATGGATAAAAATATGCATGACAGACTTGTCGCAAGTGAAAAAAGGTTGAATGAAATCGATGATTTATTACTTCAACCAGAAACAAGCTCTGATATGAATTTATTTAAAAAGTTAAACAAAGAAAGAAGTCAATTAGAACCAATAGTTGAAAAATTTCATGAATTTTCATTCGCTTTAAATAATAAAAACGACGCTTTAGCAATGTGCGGAGATTCTGATCCTGAAATTTCTCAAATGGGAAAAGAAGAGTTGAAACATAATGAAGCTTTAATGGAACAAATCGAAGAAGAATTGAGAGTTTTATTAATTCCAAAGGATCCAAACGATGGTAAAGATTTAATTTTTGAAATTAAAGGCGCAGTTGGTGGAGATGAAGCAAACATTTTTGCTGGAGATCTTTTTAGAATGTATCAAAGATACTGCGAAGGAAAAGGCTGGAGGGTAAAAATTATTGACGTTTCACCTGTTGGAGTTGGTGGTTTTTCATATATTCAATTTGTTGTTTCTGGAGATGATGCTTATTCAAGATTAAAATTTGAAAGTGGAGTTCATAGAGTTCAAAGAGTTCCAAAAACTGAAGCAAATGGAAGAATTCATACATCAACTGCTACCGTTGTTGTCATGCCACAAGTTGAAACTAATGAAGTAAATATTAATCCAGCTGATTTAAAAGTTGATAGATATAGATCTCAAGGCGCTGGAGGTCAAAACGTTAATAAGACTGAGTCAGCTGTTAGAATCACTCACATTCCAACTGGAATTGTTGTTTCATGCCAAACTGAAAAATCACAAATTCAAAACCATGAAATTTGTTTACAAATGCTTGCAAGTAAATTAGCACAACTTGAAGAAGAGAAAAAAGCTAAAACTGAAGCTCAATTTAGAAGCAAAATTGGTTCAGGTGATAGAAACGAAAAAATTAGAACTTATAACTATCCTCAAAACAGAGTGACAGACCATAGAATTGGATTTACAATTCAACAACTTGATAGAGTAATGGATGGTGATTTGGATTCCATTATTGATGCTTTAATTAACTTTGATCAAGAGCAAAAAATTGCTGGAAATAAAGATGGACTTAACTAATAGAGAAGCATTTTTTGAAGCAAAAAATAGAATAGAAAAAGCTAAAGTAAAGATCTCAGATAGTGAACTTTACACCATTTTAATTAAAGCGAATAAATTTTCAAGTTATACAGAAATAATCACAAATTTTGACAAAAACCTTGCAGAACCCCAATATTTTTTTCAAAAACTCGATGAGATCATCGCTGGAAAACCAATTCAATACGCAATAAATTTAGCATCATTTTTAGATTTTGATTTATATGTTGATGAACGTGTTTTGATACCACGACCTGAAACAGAAGGATTAGTTTTACTTGTTAAAGATATCATTTTATCAAACAAAATTAAGCACGATACAATCTTAGATGTTTGCACTGGATCTGGCTGCATCGCTTTATTTATGAAAGGAATTTTTCCAGATAGTAAAGTGTATGCAAGTGATAAAAGCAAAGATGCTTTGGATGTTGCAAAAATAAACGATGAAACTTTTAATGGAAACATTATCTTTTTACGTGGAGATAAATTGAAACCAATTATAAAAGAAAAGGTCAAACTCGATGTTTTAATTTCTAATCCACCATACGTTGAAAATAAAAAAGACATCGAATCAAAAGTAAAGAAATACGAACCAATGAAAGCGATTTATTCTCGAGTTGGCGAAAAATTTTATCTAAATTATTTCAAAAATTACAAAAAAGTAATGAAAGATAAGTTTATTATGGCTTTTGAAATAAATTATGATCAAGAAGATGTCTTAACAAAAGCAATTGAAAAATATTTTAAAGACATTAAAGACTTAAAGTTTAAGTTTTACAAAGATATTTATGGATTAAATAGATATTTAATTATTTTAAGAGGCTATGAAAATGCAAATTTATAGTAAAAAAGACATTTTAGAAGTTGCAAAAATATTAAAAAATGGAGGAATTATTGCCTTTCCTACTGAAACTGTATTTGGTTTAGGAGTCTTGTCAAACTCAAAAGAGAATTTTTTAAAACTAGTAAAGGTTAAAAATAGAAATCCAGATAAACCATTTACTCTCATGATTTCAAAAATCGAACAAGTTAAAGATTTAGTTGAAATTGACGTAAAAACTGCAAAAATTATTAAAAAATTTATGCCAGGACCACTAACACTCGTTCTAAAAAAGAAAAATAACAGCGAAATACCATCATATTTTGATCTAAATTCAGGTTATATTGGGATTCGAATTCCAGATGATAAATTTATTTTGTCATTAATTGATTTAGTAGATTGTCCATTGCTTGTGCCAAGCGCAAATAAATCAAATGAAAAACCTGCTAAAAATGTTGATGAAATCATTAAAATATTTGAAAATGAGATTGATTGTGTTGTTAATGGAGAATGTGGAAGTGGAGTTCCATCAACCGTTGCTAAAATTGATAAAGAAAATGTTATTATTTTACGAGAAGGTATAATAAAAAAAGAAGATTTGGAGGATGTAAAATGATTATTGCACTAGCTTGTGACCATGGTGGTTTAGAATTAAAAGAAGAAATTAAAAAACATCTTGAACAAATTGATATTCAAGTCATCGATGAAGGAACTTATTCCTTAGATTCATGTAATTATGCAGAATTTGCAATTAAAGCAGCAAAAGACGTTGCTTCAAAACAAGCTGATCTTGGAATTCTTGTTTGCACATCTGGTGAAGGCGTGGCAATTGCTGCAAATAAAGTTAAAGGAATTAGATGTGGAATTGGTTATAACGATGAAGTAAGTCATTTATTACGTGAACATAACGATGCAAATATGATTTCTTTTGGTGCAAAATTCATGTCAACTTCTGACGTTTTAAGACGTGTTGATATATTCATTCACGCTAGATTTGAAGGTGGAAGACACGAAAAACGTGTTGAAACAATTAAAAACGAAGAAAAATAAAAAAATTTTTCAAATATTTTTAAAAAAATTATTTTTGGCTCCTTTTATTTATGTGAAAGGAGTTTTTTATTGAAATGTGATTTTTGTGGCAACGAAGATTTAAAATATTTTGGGAAAAGAAAAGATGGAAGTTACTATTGCAGAAGGTGCATTAGTTTTTTTGGTGAAGCTGCAGATGAAAATTTCAAATTAAATAGCAAAAATGGATATTTGTACATCCCTTATAGGTTAACCGAAGCACAAGAAAAAGCATCTTCAGACATTCTTAGAGCATATAAAAGCGGTAAAAATGTATTAGTTTATGCAGTTTGTGGAGCCGGTAAAACAGAGCTTGTTTATAAAGTGATTGAATATACTCTTCAAAAGGGTGGAAAAGTAGGGTTTGCTATTCCTAGAAGGGATGTAGTTATCGAATTAGCAAAAAGATTAACTGGAGCTTTTAAAAATTATAAAGTAACTTCAGTTTATGGTGGAAACACTAATTTATTGATTGGTGACATAATTTGTTTAACAACCCATCAACTTTTTCGTTATCCTCATTATTTCGATCTTCTTATTCTTGATGAGATTGATGCTTTTCCTTACAAAAACAACTTTGTACTTAAAAACATCTTTATTAGATCAGTAAAAGGAAATTATGTTTTAATGAGTGCGACTCCTTCGGATGAAGAAATTGATGAATATCAAAAAGATGGAAATTCTCTTGTAACACTTTTTAAAAGACACCATGGAAAACCGATACCAGTACCAAAAATTATGGTGAGTTTTAGATTTGTTTTAATCATTTTACTTATTATCAAAGGTAGAAAATACTTACAAGAGAATTTACCATTTTTGATATTCGTAGGATCGATTGGAGACTGCGAAACTTTGTATAAATTTATCAAAAACCTTCTAAAACCTGGATATTTTGTTCATTCTAAATGCAAAGAACGCAAAAAAATCATTGATGATTTCAGAGATGGAAAGTATAAATTTTTAGTCACAACTGCAGTTCTTGAAAGAGGTGTCACACTAAAAAATTTACAAGTTATTGTCTTTGATTCAGATTCAAATTTGTATGAAAAATCTACACTCATTCAAATTGCTGGGAGGGTAGGAAGAACTAAAGATGCACCAAGCGGAGAAGTTATTTTCATGGGTAAAAGAAAAACAAAAGACATGGTTGCAGCCATTAAAGAAATCGAAAGATGCAACTCCATGCTGTAAGATTTGTTTCAAAGAAATTAAATGTGATGCATTTCACCAAATATTTTCCAAACAAACTATTTGTAGCAACTGTATTAAGAATTTAAGACCGGAATTTATCGAATTTAAAATTAAAAATTGTAAAGCAATTGCCATCTATCGTTACGATGATGTGATTAAAGGTATGATTTTTCAATACAAAGGCTGCCATGACTATGAAT
>CAMESA010000059.1 GCA_945935945.1 uncultured Mollicutes bacterium
ATGAAGATTTAACCCTTGATAATTTAGGTGATTTTGAACTTGAAGTCATGGTTAAATATGAAGGTTATATTGAAAGCGAAAGAAAAGAAGCAATCAAATTTAATAAACTTGAAAGCGTAAAACTTGACACTGACGTTGACTATATGAAAATCGATGGTTTAAGAATTGAAGCAAGGCAAAAACTAAATGCAGTAAAACCATCAACTTTAGGACAAGCAAGTCGAATTAGTGGTGTAAATCCAAGCGATATTTCAGTTTTAATCTTGAATTTAAAAAAGGAAAAAAGATTATGATTGAACTTTTAGAATCTTATCCTTTTATAAAAATTGACGAAAATCAGAAAAATCAGTTAGTTTCTTACATGGAATTAACCTTAAAAGCAAATGAATCTTTTAATTTGACTGCAAATGACACAAAAGAATCATTTATGATTAAAAATATAATTGATTCACTTTTAATTGTTAAAAATTTAGATTTAGATGGAAAAAATATCTTAGATTTAGGTAGTGGAGCTGGTTTACCTGGAATTCCACTTGCAATTTATTATAAAAATACCAATTTCACTCTTCTTGAACCTCTAACAAAAAGAGCAAATTTTTTAAAAGAAATAGCTCAAAAATTAGGATTAAAAAATGTAAAAGTTGTTAATGATAGAGCTGAAATTTTCATTAAAAACGCAAGAGAATCCTATGATTTTGTTACTTCAAGGGCAGTTTCTCGCTTAAATATTCTTTTAGAATTATCAATTCCTTTTCTAAAAGTTGGCGGAAAATTAATTGCTTATAAAGGTATTAATTACCAAGAAGAAATAAATGAAAGTAAAAATGCATTAGATTTACTTTCTTCAAAAATTATTGCAATTGAAGAAGAAAATCTCGTTCAAATTAACGAAAAAAGATATAATATTTTTATTCAAAAAAACCAAAAAACAAGCCAAAAATATCCAAGAGAATATCGTTTAATCAAAAAGAAAGCTTTGTAATATGTCAAAAATCATATCAATCGTAAATCAAAAAGGTGGTGTCGGAAAAACAACAACCGCTATAAATTTAAGTGCAGCTTTATCAACCTTTGGTAAAAAGGTTCTTTTAATCGATCTTGATTCTCAAGGAAATTCATCCAGAGGTTATGGAATTGATATTACAATATTAAATCGAACAATTTTTGATGTTTTAATTGGAAATTGTACGATAAATCAATCTATTAAAAAAACAACAATACCACATGTTGACATCATTCCATCAAATTTAAAACTATCTAATTTAGAAAGTGAAATTAACAAAAAATCACTTGATCCATTACATTTATTAAGTTCGAAAATCAAAGAAATCAAAGGCAATTATGATTTTGTTCTTATAGATTGCCCTCCAAGTTTAGGAATAATTTCTTTAAATGCATTAATTGCATCAAATAGTGCACTTGTTCCTGTTCAATGCGAATATTTTGCAATGGAAGGTTTGGCACAAGTCATTTCAACTATCAACAGAGTTCAAACAAATTACAATAAAAATTTAAAAATTGAAGGCTTTTTGCTTACAATGCTTGAAAGTAGGTCGAAATTAGGTCTTGAAGTTATCGAACAAGTTCGTGGATTGTTTAGAGAATCGACTTATAATGTTGTAATTCCAAGAAATGTTTCCATTAGTGAAGCGAGTGCTATGGGCGTTCCTGTATTAAAATACAAACCAACAAGCGCTGGTTCTCAAGCTTATCTTCAATTAGGTAGAGAGGTAATTGACGCAAATGAGTGAACAAAAGTTCTTAAAAAACGATCTTAAAACTCTCGTTGAAAAGTTTTCTAAAGACGATGTAATCACCTCAATTGAGAAGAACTATCAAAAAGATAAAGTTATATTTGTTCATGCAAATGATATTGTTGATAACAAAACAATTAAACCAGCAAAAGTTGACACAAAAACTATCGAAAATATTGAAAAAAGTATCGTAAATCATGGTTTATACAATCCATTGATTGTTAGAAAAGCAAAAAACAACAAATATGAAATAATTATTGGAAGAAAAAGATGGATTGCATGTAAAAAAATTAATTTTTCAAACATTCCTATTATTGTCAGTGAATATGATGATCAAGAAACATTGCTAATTTTACTTTGTGATTCAAGAGAAAATAAAAATTTTAATCCGATAGAAGTTGCATTAATAATTAACGAATTAAAAACAAAGTTTAATTACAAAAATAATGATATTTGTGAAATTTTGCATCAATCACCTTCGCAAATTTCAAATTATTTATCTTTATTATCTTTACCAAAATCAATTATTCAAAAAGTATCAACAAATAGACTTTCATTTGGCCACGCAAAAGCATTAATCCATCTAAAAAGCGAAAAAGATGTCATAACAGTAGCTAAAAAAATAGATGATTTTAGATTAAGTGTTAGAGAAGCCGAAGATTTAGTCTATTCATTAAAAGATAAAAACATTAAATACACAAAAAATTATGTTTTAAAACAAAAAGATAACACAATTATAATTCAAATCAACAAAAAAGAAGATAGCGATAAAATTTATAGAAAAATTAACGAACTACTTAAAAATAGTTTTAAAAAACTTTAATTATCAATATATCTGATTTATAATTAATTAGCTTCAGGGAAGGTGAAAGTCCTTATTGGCGGTAAACCCCGCGAAATCTTATGATTCGAATTAGTGAAATTCTAATGGCAACAGTTATAGTCTGGATGGAAGAAGTGAATTCTTTTTTTGGACCTGAAGTAATTGGAGGTCCTTTTTTTATGAAACGTAAGGTAATTAATTACATTGCACAAACCGCTATTTTTGGTGGTTTAGCAGCAATTTTATATTGCGTACCCGGTCTGCAATTTAAAATTCCATTTGTAGCACCAGGCTTTATGGAAATTCATTTAGATGAAATTCCAATCCTAATTTCAAGTTTTGCCTATGGTCCGTTGTTAGGAATATTTGAAATATTATTACGTACTTTGATCAAATTACCAATGACAAGCACAATGTGCGTTGGTGAACTTGGAGACATGATGTATTCATTTGCCCTTATTATTCCAGCATCATATATCTATACAAAAAATCGTACATTTAAAGGTGCGATAATTGGTTTAAGCATTGGCTTAATAGCTAATCTATTCTTCACAAGTATTGTTAATTTATACACAATTTTCCCATTATATAAAATAATTTTGAGTATGCCAGATGGTGCGATTGCTGGTGCTTTTGATGCTATTTATAAGATGGGAATAGTGGCGGATAATGATGTTAGAATTGCTTTATTACTCTTACCATTTAATTTAATTAGAAATGGGATTGTTATTGCAACAACAATGGTTTGTTATAAGCCTCTTCGTTTTTTGCTTGAAAGAATCGGAAGTAAATTTGATAAAAACAAAGAAAAAATAGATCAAGATAAAAATCAAGAATAGTAGCAAACCTACTAGAAATGTACTAGAAACCTACTAGAAATGTACTAGAAAACTACTAGAAATGTACTAGAAAACTACTAATAAACAACTTTTAACAATAGATTTAAAAATTTAGCGTTAAAAAGAAAATAATAAAAAAATGGTTGTATTATCTAACATTACAACCATTTTTTTAATTCAAAATTTTTATGAAATTATTGTTCAATTGCACCAGCTGGACAATTGCCAATAGCTTCGTCAACTAATGATTCATCGATATCGCCGATTACTCTAGCTTTACCTTCATCATCAAATTCGAAAGCTTCTGGATAAGAACCAACGCAAAGACCACAACCAATGCATGCTTCGCTGTTAACTTTTAATCTAACTGCCATGTTGTTTACCTCCATCAATTAAAGTATAACAACAAAAATAATCTTTACAAATAAAAAATTTTGAAATTCCATATTTTTGTTTTTCAAAAACATACGGATACTTCATTTCTTTTATTTATAAATAAAAAATCGACAAAACCATTATTTTTTTTGATTAATTTTATTTAAATCTGTAATTAAATAGTTTATAATACAAGCGTTAAAATTCTTAAGGAGGAATTTATAGATTATGGCATTAAAAGTTGCTATTAATGGATTCGGAAGAATCGGACGTCTTGCATTCAGACGTTGTACAGACACAGGTATCGAAGTTGTCGCAATTAACGATTTAGTCGATGCAAAAACATTAGCTTATTTATTAAAATATGACACAGCTCATGGCAGATGGAACGAAGACAAAATCGGATACAATGAAGCTACAAATAGCTTAGTTTTCGATGGAAAAGAAATTCCAGTTTTAGGACAACCTGATCCAACAAAATTAAATTGGAAAGATTACGGTGCTGAAATTGTACTTGAATGTACAGGTAGATTTAAAGGAAAAGCTGATGCATCAGTTCATATGACATATGGTGGTGCTAAAGGTGTTGTTATTTCAGCTCCAAGTGATAAAGAAACTCCAACATTCGTTTATGGTGTTAACAGCGATTCTTTGACAAAAGAAGATACAATCATTTCAGGTGCTTCATGTACAACAAACTGTTTAGGTCCTGTTTGTAAAGTTCTCGAAGAAAAATTTGGAATCGATGCAGGCTACATGACAACAGTTCACGCATATACAAATGATCAAACTACACTCGATCTTGCTAAAAAAGGCAATTTAAGAAGAGGTAGAGCAGCTGCAGGAAACATTGTTCCTACATCAACAGGTGCTGCTAAAGCTATCAATCTTGTTATTCCAAGTTTAAAAGGAAGAATGCAAGGTGGTGCTATCAGAGTTCCAGTTTTTGATGGTTCACTCGTTGACTTAAGCTTAAAATTAAAGAAAGAAGTCACAGCTGAAGAAATCAATGCTGCTATGAAAGAAGCAAGCGAAACATACTTAAAAGATGTTTTAGCTTATACAGAAGATGAAATCGTTTCAAGCGATATCTTAGGTGAAACTCATGGTTCAATCTTTGATGCAACAGGAACAAAAGTCTTCACTTCACCAGATGGAACACAACTTGTTAAAGTCATTTCATGGTATGACAATGAATATTCATACACATGTCAAATGATTAGACTTGTTGCTCACATGGGAAAAGTTTTAGGTCTTTAATTAAGTAATTAAAATCGAGCTCATGGGTTAGCCTATGGGCTCTTTTTATTAAATAGGAGTAAAAAATGCATACAATTGATGAATTAAAGGGAATTAATGGTAAAAAAATTCTTGTTAGAGTTGATTTCAATGTCCCATTAAAAGGCGAAGAAGTTAGAGATGATAACAGAGTTGTCGCAGCTTTACCTACAATCAGAAAATTATTAAGCGAAGGTGCTGCATTAGTCTTAATGTCACATTTAGGTAAAATTAAATGGGGTAAAGTTGATGATGCAGAAATTGAAAAACAAAAAGCTAAAAATAATATGGCTTTTGTCTACCCAGTTTTAGCTAAACATTTAGAAGGTGTAACAGTTAAATTTGTTAACGCTACACATGGCGAAGAATTAAAAAATGCTATCGCTGAATTAAAAGCTGGTGAAGTTTTACTTGTTCAAAACACAAGATATGAAAAAGGCGAAAGCAAAAATAGCAAAGAATTATCAGCAGAATGGGCAAGTTATGTTGACGGATTCGTAATGGATGCTTTCGGAAGTGCTCATAGAGCTCACGCTTCAACATATGGCGTTCCAGAAATCTTAAAAGCTGAAGGAAAACCAGTCGCATTAGGTTATTTAATGGAAAAAGAAGTTAAAAACTTAGGCGCATGTGTTAAAGGCGATGTCCATCCATATATTGCAATTCTTGGTGGATTCAAAGTAAGTGATAAAATCAAAGTTATCGACAGTTTACTCGGTAAATGTGACAAAATTTTAATCGGTGGAGCTATGGCTTACACATTTATCAAAGCTCTTGGTGGAAGTGTTCCATCATGTCCAGTTGAAGATGATCAATTAGAATACGCAAGAAAATGCTACGAAAGTGGTAAAATTGTTCTTCCAGTTGATAATATCGCAGCTAATGGCTTTGATAATTACACAAAAATCGTCACAATTTCTGATAATAAAGTCATACCTGAAGGTTATGAAGGCTTAGATATTGGACCAAAAACAGCTGAAATCTTTGCTAAGGAAATCGCAAAAGCTAAATTAATCTTCTGGAATGGACCAATGGGCGTTTTTGAAGATGAT
>CAMESA010000060.1 GCA_945935945.1 uncultured Mollicutes bacterium
CATTAGCTTCATTAGCTGATTCTGGTTTAACTGGAGTCAAATTTGAAGGTGTTGTCCCTAGTGAAGAAGCAGTAGTTGACGGCACTTATCAATTATCAAGAAATTTTAACTATATTACAAAAGTGGAAAGCGATGTTAGCGAAGTCGAATGGAAACTTATTAAGGGATTTAAGTTATTTATGTCTTCTCAAGAAGGACTTGCCATCATTAAATCTAAAGATGGAATTTTAGAAACATCAATTGGAAGTGCTACAAAATGGTCAGATATTTTAGAAAAAGCAGAAAATACTGATGTAAAAGAAATTTGTAACAAAAATGATGGTACAAGTGTTGAAATAAAATTCGGTGGATCAACAAGTGTTGAAAAAGTTGCAAAAGCTTTAACTAGTGCATTCGCTGAAAAATGCCCAACATTTAAACCTGTTCACAGCCATACAGGAAGCGGAGCTGCTTATAAAGGAACTCATGGTTCTGAAAAAGACAGCGTTAATTCAATGCATGTTGGATTCTTATCAAGAGAATTAAATGATTCTGAACAAGCTGCTGAAGGAAGTAGTGGAAGAATTTGTAAAGATGGTATTGTTTGCGTTGTAAATGCAAAAAATACTTATAAAGACAACTTTACAAAAGAAGAATTAAAGAAAATTTATTCAACTGAAGGTATTAAATGGAATGAGATCTAATAAAGATAATGGAAATAGCTTATCTTTAGTAGACTCAAGAAATAAAAACAAAATATTAATTGATAAAATTGTGCACATATTATTTCTAATAATTGGAATGATATGTGCATCAAGCATAATAATTATTGTTTTCTTTATTACGATAAAGGGCTTGCGTCCTTTTTTCGCTGCTTATGAGAATGGTGAAAAAGGTGATTTTGGCTCTTTTTTGTTTGGAATTGAGTTTATTAAAGGACAATATGGTGTTTTAGGTTTAGTAATTAATACAATTTTTATCGTTTCAATTGCTTCATTAATTGCCCTTCCACTTTCTGTTTTGTGTGCGCTTTTTATAGTTAGAATTGCTCCAAAAAAGATCGGAAGTATTATGGAAATAGTCGTGGATTTATTAAGTGCAGTTCCATCAATCGTATTTGGGTTATTTGGAATGGGTGTAATTAATCCACTTGTTAAAAATATTGCTGCTTTGTTTAATTATCAAACTGCAGGAGGCGTTTCAACTTTAAGTGTAATTATTGTTTTAACAATTATGATTATTCCAACAATTACAACTGTAAGTATCACAGCTATGAAATCAGTTAAAGAGGACAAAGTTCTTGGCTCACTTGCGCTTGGTGCAACCAAAATGCAGACAAACTTTAATATTATATTAAAAGGATCAAAATCTGGAATTATTGCTGGATTGATTTTAGGTGTTGGCAGAGCACTTGGTGAAGCAACAGCTGTCAATATGGTTTGTGGTGGGGCAAGTGGAATTAAGATTTCTCTTTTTGATCCAACCTCAACTTTAACTAGTGCTATGATGAGTGGAATTCATGAATCAAGTGGCTTAGATTATGATATTAGATTTAGTGTTGGATTAGTTTTAATCATCATAATTTTAATAACAAATCTAATTTTAAATATTGTGAAAAAGAGGATTTGCAAATATGATAAATAATAATAAAAAGCAAAAAATAATGGACTTTTGCAGGGTTTTTTCAACAATTTGTTCATCTGTGCTTGTAATTTTCACTCTCTTTTCAATTATCTTTTATGTCTTTTTTAAAGGTTCATCTTCTTTATCTTTTGATCTTATAAGTAGTGGTTATGAGTCACAACTAAACGTTGTTTCTACTTCTCAAAAAACTGAAAAATTCAGTGATCCAAATATCAGTGACACTTATTTCAGCTTTAGTTATGGAATATCTCTTGAAGATGGGAAAAGTCTAGATGGAGAAAGTGTTGTTAAAGTAGTTTATGTTGCATCAACTTCACCATTTAAAAATCTGACAACATCAAACACAAAAAGTTATCAAATTAGTGTTGGTGAAACTTTAGATGTTCTTATGGGAATTGATCAAAATGGCAATGATGTCTTTGCAAGCGCGAAAGACGGTGCTAAAAAATTTGCTTTGGCGCTTGATAAATCTAAAGAAGTCACCTATCTCCAATGTATTAAAACTGGTGGAGGAATTAGAGGAAGTTTAATTTCAACACTATATTTAATTGGATTAACTTTACTATTTAGTTTGCCATTAGGAATTGGAGCATCTATTTATCTAGTTTTGTATGCAAAAGATGGAAAAATTAAAACAATAATTCAAAGTTTAATTGATGCAACAAGCGGTGTTCCCTCAATTATTTTTGGATTTGTTGGTATGATTGTTTTTATCCCATTTGTTTCCGTGTTCACAGGAGTTAATAATTACTCAATTTTAGCAGGAAGCTTAACAATGACGATTATTTTACTTCCAATTATTGTGAAAACAACAAGTGAAAGTTTATCAACCGTTCCAAGTAATTACATGAATGGTTCTTTAGCTTTAGGAGCAAGTAAAACACAAACAATTTTTAAGGTAATTCTTCCAAACGCTCTTCCTGGCATATTAAGTTCAACTTTATTATCAATAGGAAGAATAATTGGTGAATCGGCTGCATTAATCTTCGTTATGGGAACTTCAATTGAAGATTCAATTAACATTTTTAGTGGTGCCACATCGTTATCTTTACACATTTGGTCAATTACTAAGAGTGAAAATCCAAATTATGAGATAGCTTCTGCAATTTCAATAATAATTTTACTTTTAGTTTTTGCGATGAGCGTAAGTGTAAAAATTGTAAATTATCGTGTTATGAAAAAAAGAGGTATTAAATAATGGAAAATAATCAAAGTATTTTTGAAGTTAAAAATGTTGATTTATTTTATGGTGAACATCAAGCCTTAAAATCTATTAATTTAAATATAGAAAAAAATAAAGTTACAGCATTTATTGGTCCTTCAGGTTGTGGGAAATCAACTTTATTAAGATGCTTTAATAAAATGAATGATTTAATTAGTGGTTGCAAGGTTACTGGGGAAATTATTTTTGATGGAACTGACATAAATTTGATGAACACTATTGAATTAAGAACAAAAGTTGGGATGGTATTTCAAAATCCAAACCCATTCCCTATGTCAATTTTTGATAATGTAGCATATGGTCCTAGATGTTCTGGAATAAAAAACAAAGAAAAACTTAAAGAAATTGTTATAGATTCATTAAAAAAAGCCTCACTTTATGAAGAAGTAAAAGATAGATTAAAAAGTAGCGCTTTAAGTTTATCTGGTGGTCAACAACAAAGACTTTGTATCGCTCGAGCAATTGCAATGAAACCTGAAGTAATTTTAATGGATGAGCCAACAAGCGCTTTAGATCCAATTGCAACTTTAAAAATTGAAGAACTAATTCTTGAACTTAAAAAGAATTACACGATTGTAATTGTTACTCATAATATGCAACAAGCCACAAGAATTAGTGACTATACTGCATTTTTCCTCTTAGGAGAAATGGTTGAAATGGATAAAACAAGTGAATTGTTCTCAAATCCTAAAAATAAAAAGACAGAAGACTACATTACAGGGAGATTTGGATAATGAGTATTAAAGAAGAAATGACAAATTTAAAAGAAATTGTAATTAAAATGGCTGATGCAGTAGTTTTAAATATGAGTGAAGCCATAAATTTCTATTTAAATAAAGACACAACCATAACAAATATTAATGATGATTTGATTGATCAATATGAAAGATTAATTGAAGAAATATGTTTAAACATATTATTAAAGGAAAGACCATTTGCTAAAGACTTAAAAGAAGTAACTGGTGTTTTAAAACTTGTTAGTGATATCGAAAGACTTGGAGATCACGCTGAAGATATTTTTGAATTTTCACAAAAATTAAGAAATTTCAAAAATGAAAAAAACGACGACATTGTAGAACTTTGTGATTATGTCCTTAAAATGGTGAAAGATTCAATAAATTCATTCATTCATGATGATATAAATCTAGCAAATGAAATAATTCTAGCTGATGAATATGTCGATAAAAAATACATAGAAATCATTGAAAATTTAACAAAGACAAACAAAAATGATCAAAATTACCTTCATTTTTTAATTTACACTACGCTTGTGGTAAAATATCTCGAAAGAATTGCAGATCATGCTGTCAATGTTGCTGAGTGGTGTGTTTATATGCGTTCAGGTTTTTATAAAGATAGAAATTTATTTTAGGATTAATTATGAAAAGTTTAGTTTATTCAATCGAAGATGATAAAGATATTGGTGCAATTATCAATAAAACATTAGAAAAAGCTGGGTATGAAGTTAAAACTTTTGTTGATGGTGAATCTTTTTTTAAAACTTTTGCCATTAGAAAACCAGAAATTATTCTTCTTGATTTAATGCTTCCTAAAATGAGCGGGACAGATATATTAAAAAAGATTAGAGAAGACGAAAATAACGAAGAAATTCGAATAATTGTCATTAGTGCAAAGCATTTAGTGATGGATAAAGTTGAGTGTCTTGATTTGGGCGCAGATGATTACATTGAAAAACCATTTGATTTACTAGAATTAATTGCACGTGTCGATTCTAAAAAAAGAAGAATTAAAAAATCTGACAAAATTGAAATCGGGAAAATTGTGCTTAATAGAAGCGAACACAAAGTATTTGTTGACCAAAGATTGATTGACTTAACTCAAAAAGAATATGAATTATTAAATTTATTAATGGAATCTTACCCTGATTGTGTTTCTAGAGAAGATATTTTTAAGAAAATTTGGAATTATGATGAAATTCTTGAATCTCGTACATTGGACGTTCACGTCAAATCGTTAAGATCCAAATTAGGCAGTGAAGCTAATTCAATTGAAACAGTTTATGGGGTGGGTTATAGGTTTAAAAAATGAGAAAGAAAATAATTTTAATTAATGCTTTAACAACCTTTTTTTCTTTAATTATCTTACTTATCACATCTGGATTTTTGATTTATATTAGAAATCTAAACAATTACGAAAATGCTGCAAAGAATTATTTATCTTTAACATGTTCAATTTTTAATGGAACAAATGTCAATCAAACTTACGAAGCCGTTAAAGATACTGAGAGCAATATTCGTCTTACAATTATTGATTTAGATGGAAAAGTAGTTTTTGATTCTGAAAACTCAGAAGTCGATGAAAATCATCTTCATAGACCAGAAGTTATCAACTTAAATACTGTTGTTAATCGTTATTCGACTACTGAAAATAAAGACATGCTCTACATTGCAGACATTGATGATGGATACTATATTAGAATCTCTCTTGACATGGGCGATGTTAATAAATTGTTATATTGGTTTATAATTTTTGGCTTTATTGTGACACTAATTGTTGAAACAATCGTTGTATCCTTAAGTCTGTATTTTACCAAAAAAGGTCTAGCTCCAATTAACAAAAACCTTGCAAAACTAGGCTATTTAGTAAAAAAAGACATCAATGACGAGGAATTTTCGATTGATACTTTGCCTTCAATAATTGATGAATTAAGTCAATTGATTGATAATCAAATTGAAAAAATTAAGAGTCAAAAAGATGATATGGTAAGCGTTTTGAATTTGTTAAATCAAGGCGTTATTGCTCTAGATTCTAAGGGTGATATTTTCTTTATTAATAATGAAGCACGTAAAATATTTAATGTAAGTGAAAATTTTTCTGATTCTAATTATCTTTATTTAATCAGAGATATTGAACTTCAAAAAACAATTGAAAATTCTTTAAAAACACATAGCACACAATTTTTTAATTTTGAAATAAATAGTAAAACAATTAATATTTGCATCACTCCAATTACTGAAAATTGGTTATATGGTGGTTTGATAATTTCACTAAATGATATAACAAAAGAAGAAAATCTTAAGCAAGTGAAAAAAGACTTTTTCGACAATGCTTCTCATGAATTAAAAACACCAATTACTTCAATTATTGGTTATTCTCAACTTGTTTCTAGTGGAATTGTCAATGATAATAAAGAAATTATTGAATATAACAAGAAAATTTATAAAGAAGCATCTCGCATGAATTCAATTTTATACGATATGTTAAATATTGCTGAACTTGAACAAGGCTACCCAGTTAAG
>CAMESA010000061.1 GCA_945935945.1 uncultured Mollicutes bacterium
AGACCATATCTTCGTTTGGGATTTCTTTTTCAGGTCTTACCCTCAGACCATATCTTCAAAGATGTTTTCCTTTTGACACTTATTTAGCGCAAAATAAAACCCTATTTTTCAATAGGGGTATAAACTTTTTGGCGTCCCAGACAGGACTTGAACCCGTAACCTTTTGGTTCGTAGCCAAATACTCTATCCAGTTGAGCTACTGGGACACTTGAAACTTCATTATTTTATCTCATAATGAAGCAAAATTCAATATTTTGTTAAATAAGTGTTACTTTTTCTTGCTAAAAATTAAATTTTTTTCGTAACCGTATGGTAGTTTAATTCTTTCAAATGCTAGATACAATATAAATCCGACCGAAGCGCCAGAAATTGCTTGAACGATATCGTATAAAGAAGCAATTAATGCTAAGGCTCCTTGACCATCATCATAAATTAAATAATATGGAATATATCCTAAAACCATGAATAGTGGAGCGATTATAAAGGCAAATAATTTTAAGAATTTTGTATTTTTAACAAAGTAAAAGAGGAAAATAAATGCTACAGCTTCAATACCTTTTGCAAAGATTGTAAAAGGAATACAAGAAGCATAACCAAGGAACAAGTCACCTAATGAACAACCGATAATTCCAGATAATAAACCAACAGTTGGCCCAAAATAAGCGCATGAGAAAAGAATTAATGCATCGCTCAAATTAAAATAACCTGCGCCGCCTGCATAAGGTATCGAAATAAATACAGTTGCAATAAAAACTAAAGCGCTAAGAATAGAAGTAAATGATATTTGATAAATTAAATTTCTTATTTTCATTTTTTAATTAATCCTCGTTAATTAATTGATCAATTTCATCAATAGTGTAAATTTCAACACCGTTTTGTTTCAATAATTTTGCACAAATGCCAAGTCCGTTAATTAATGTACCGTTAAATCTTCCGTTATAGATTTGATGAACACCACAAGATGGACTACGATCCATCAAAACAGCCTTTTTTACGTGCATATAATTGACGATATTTAGAACTTTATGAGCGCCATTTTGGAAATATTCAGTAACATTTCTTCCGTTTTTATCGATTACATCGCCATTTTTAATTTCAGAAGGAGTGCGAGGCGTTTTTAAACCACCAAAAACTTCAGGGCAGATTGGTACGATATCATATTTATCCTTTAACGCTTCAATCCTTTGATCATAGTTGTTTTTTCCATCATATTTTACGTTATCACCAAGCAAGCAAGCACTTACTAATATAGTTTCCATAGTTTTCCTCTTTCCTTTAACCTTTCAATATTATAGAGATTTCTCTATAATATTTCCATATGATTAAACAAGAATTTGACTATAAAATCAATGGTAATTCATATAATGTAATTCTTTATTTAAAAAGTAAAAAACAAAGAAATATTTATTATAGATTTAAAGAAAATCATTTTGAAATAAGTGCTCCTTTATCTGTAAAAATTGAAGATATTTATAAAGGATTGGATCAATATGGTAAAGGTTTAATTAAAAAAGGCAAATCTAAAAACAAACCTTTTTCAAATGATGGAGTCTACATTTTAGGCAACTTTGTTTCAATAAAAGATGGATTTGTTAATGTATTAGGAAGAAGTTTTTTATTTAAAGATGAAGAAAATTTTTATAAGCAAGCTAAGAAAATTTTTCTTCCAATTTTAACTTCAAGAGTGCATTACTTTGAGAAAATTATGGGAGTTGATAAACCTTATAATGTTTCCCTTTATTATAAATCTAGTGCTTATGGTACGAATACTTTAGGATCGCATAAAATAATCTTATCGAGTTATTTAATTCATTTTTCAATGGATATAATCGACTCAGTTATAGTGCATGAACTAGCACATTTCTATATACGCAATCATAGTAAATCTTTTTATAATGTAGTATACAAATTTTGTCCAAAATATGATGAATTACATAAGAAATTAAGTGGAGGAATTTTTTCATGATAAAAATTATTGATAGTAGAACAAATCCATACATAAAATATGTTGAAAAGTTAAAAAATACATCTTTTTCAAAGGAAGAGAGAAAATTTTTGGTTGAAAATCCTCATCTAATTGAAATGGCTAAAGGACATATTGACACTATTTTAACTACTGAAAAGTTAGATGAAACTATATACAACAATCAAGTTATAATTAATGAGATTGTGTACCAAAAAATTAGTCAAAATAAATCTACTAGAAATCTACTAGCGGTATGCAATTTTATTGATGAAAAGCCTCTAGAAAATCGTAATTTAATTTATCTTGATAACGTTCAAGATCCTGGAAATGTAGGAACTATAATCAGAAGCGCTTTAGCGTTTAATTTTACTGATCTAGCTTTAAGTAAGGATTCTGCCTATAAATATTCGTTTAAGACAATCCAATCATCTCAAGGTGCTATCTTCAAAACGAATATTTTAGATGGTGATATTGAACTTTTAAAAAAATTAAAAAAAGAAGGCTATATTTTAATTGCAACGACACTAAGTGATAAATCAACTAGCCTTAATAAATTTAACTTTAATGAAATATCAAAATATGTGATAATTTTAGGTAATGAAGGAAGAGGAATCTCTAAAGAGATTCTATCTTTATCTGATATCCACATAAAGATTGATATTAACGGGATAGATAGTTTAAATGTTGGCGTAGCGGCTGGAGTTATTATGTATCAAGCGTTTATTCAATCAAAAGGAGCTCCTTATGAAGAAAATTAAGAAAAATATTATATTGCTAAGCGCGCTTGGTTTAGGTGTTCTTTTATCAAGCTGTGAATATACAAGAGATCCTTATAAGGAATGGAAAGATGCTGCAATTGAAGCATATAAAACATATTATGCAAAACCAGAAAATTCATCAAAACCAAAGGATCCGCTTTTTTATCTTGATTTAGAAACTTTAAAAGGTGCAATTGCATATAATGAAACTGATGCAGTTTATTTAGGACAATTCAATTTTAGTAATTTTACATTCAGTGAGGCTCCAAAAAAATATTTTGCCGATGTAGGTGATTTAAGTATTAGACTAGATGATACCGATTCAGATGGTGTTCCAGATTCTTTTGATTTTGGTGGATATATTAAAAAGGAAGGTGAAGATTTTAGTTTTGATACTGGAGCATTTTTATTGAATCCTCCTCTTATTCTTCATGAAATTACAAAAGATAATGAAATAAAAACTTATTCACAAGTCAACAAAGATGGAACTGTTGAAGCAAGTGGCAATAAAGATTATTACAATCCAAATTTTTTCTTTATTTCAGATTTATCTATTAATTTTTCTGGTTTAGACACTTTTACTGGTGATATGTTTGATTTTACAGGTAAAGATTTGGCTATTTTAAGAACTGATATTTATGATTTCATCGAAAAAGGCATCAATATTGAATTCGTGGAACAAATTAATCAAATCATTAATATTCCTGAACTTTTAAAGAATTGCTACAAAAAATCAATTGGTATTTCTTTAAACGATGATATGCCTTCAACTCTTACATATCCTGCATATCATACAAATAGATACGGAAATGATCGTGAAGTTTTAGTTGGCCCAAATGGATTAATTTATAAACTCATCTCTCTTGCTATTTCGAGTGCTAATGATGATGTTTTTGTTTCAAATATAAATAAAGTTGAAAGTATTTATCTTGAAGAAGGCATTAAAACTGTCACTTTTGCTGCTTTTGAAAGCAGTTTGAATGAAGAAGGAAACTCGACAAGTAGTATCAAAAATATTTATCTTCCAAGCACACTTCAAGAAGTACAATTTAGTTCTTTTGCAAAGTTAGATCTTGAAAATTTATATATTCCAAAAACATATAAAACTGATGAATCTGGAAATAAAGTTGCTGAAAATGCTTTTTCAACAATTGATTTAGGTAATGTAAAACTTGAAGCTGGTGGTGTAAAACTTGAAATTTTTCCTTCTTTTGGCTCCACAAGCATTCAAAACATGTATTTTGAAGACTATGATAACTTAAATCTTCAAAAATTTAATTTTTCGCAAACTAAATTAACGAGTGATGAAGATATTGATAAAGCAGTAAAAATTTATCATGGAAATTATGATACAACTAAATTTGATACAATTAGTGAAGCATTTAGTGAATATGAATCAGTTAATCCATTTTATCAATTGAATTTAACTGATGAATTGAATAATAAAAAATATCGAATTGATTGTGATGTCTCTACAATTCCTGCTGGTAAAAAGTTATATTTACCATATTTTGAATATTCAAGAAGCGTTAATGATTCAAGACAACTTATTAATTATGAAGATGTTGGCTCAAGAAGTAGTGATGTTTCTATAACAGATGCAAAAATTACTCTAAAACTTCAATCTGACTTAGTTGTTAATGGCGAGTTGATAATTGGTAGCCAAATTGGTATTACATCAACTGGTTCCGGTATTAATGTTGGCGAATTTAGTGCAATTGATTTGAATGGCCACAACATTATTATTTCTGATGGCGGAAAAGTTATCGGTGATGGTGTTATTTTTGATAGTGGTGTCACAAAGGGAAAAGTCATTGTAAAAAATACTGGAAGATTAGAAGCAAATCTTGTTGTTAAAGATTACACAAATATAGATGATTTACTATTTAAAGCTGAAAATGGTATCGCTTTATTTGAAAATTATGGTTTTGAAAGTATAAAAACTGATATCGAAGTAGAAAATGGCGGACAATTATTTGGCAAAGTTGATTATTTTGCTGATAATTTTGCAAATGAGAATCTTATTCAATTCGTTGGCGATGAAAGTGCATTACTTCATGTTGAAAACGGAAAAATTATAATTAGAACTGATTCAATTAAATCTAGTGAAGGTTCTAAAGTTACTTTTGGTTCTGTTTATCTACTTAGTATTAAAGATGAAAGTGCTTATGATGATTCATTAATGATTAGATATACTACAAAAACTAATCCATTCTCATTATCAAATGAAACGTATAATGTTGTTTTTGATGAATTTAATGTAAATGCTAATTTGGCAGCTATAAATGGAAGTTTGAATATCAACAAATTGAATTTAAACGAAGGATCAAAGATTCATTCAAAAGATAGAAATGTCATAATTCATAATTCTTTAAGCATTACTTCAACTGGTAGTGAACAAATTGTTATGAGTGGTGATTTCAAAACTAGCAGCTCAACATTTACTTCCTCATATGAATTAATAAATTCAAATGAAGCAAAAATTACTACTACAAGTAATGAAAAAACATTCAAATTTGAA
Source organism: uncultured Mollicutes bacterium (assembly GCA_945935945.1). The sequence goes on from CAMESA010000061.1 coordinate 5,246, forward strand.
GAAAACAAACAATTTGCAATAACAAGAAAAGCTGATTTAAAACTTATTGATGGTGCAAATACTTCTAATTTTGATCATTTATATCATAAATTTGATAAGGGCTATTATTATCTTTATGAAGATTCATATGCTAAAGGTTCATTATGTGGTACAGATGGAACAACATTAGCTAGTTATGATTCTTCAATTAAAAATACATGGGATGCATATCTAAGTGGAAGTACGACTGTTGAAACTTATGTTAGTACAACAAACAAAACTATTAGTTCATTTACAACTGATGGCCCACAAAGTTACATTTTAGTTTCTGATGCAAATAATGTAAGAAGTTGGGACAGTAATATTAATCCTGATCCTACATATCCTGGAATTTTTGTAAGTGATAATGGTGATAGATTTATTAAAATTGGAAGTGATACTAATTTTACAGAAGGTAAAGTGGATAAAGATGCACCAATAGCTGGAACAATTTTTGAAGCAACTGAAAGCGGTAAAAAATATTTCTATTATGATAATGGAATTGAACAAATGTGGCATGAAATTGTTCAAACTTATGATTACTTATTTACTCTTCAATTCAATGATGGAACTGACAATATTTATACATCAATTATTGATGGTACGTATAGATCTGGAATAACTTCATATAATCCAATTACTCATATTACTGAATATGGTGGAAATAAATACGCATTCAGTGACTATGGAACAACTTATAAATATTACAAGCTTGAAAATGATCAAGTCGTTGATTGGAATAAACGTCAAATTTCTAGTGGAAGCGGTAATCCATACATTTTCCTTGACTCAAAATATTGTTGGGCAAAAGTTGATGAACTTAATAATGGTGTCT
>CAMESA010000062.1 GCA_945935945.1 uncultured Mollicutes bacterium
AGAAATCTGTAGTTCATCTCGCTTTCAAAATAAGCGGTGCTATAGCACAAGAAGTAAAGGAGGTAATAAGCATGGCTGAAAAGAAAGATAAATATCTTGAATGGGTAGAACAAGGTAAGTTAAGACAAAAATTAAATGCTACCCACATTCTTGTTAAGTGTGATGTTAAAGAAGTTGATATCGCTAAATATCTTGATATCACAGTTAAGGAATATAAAAAGCTTAAGGAAAAGTATCCTGAATTTAATAGAGCAACTGATCCAACTGATCCTACTGAGCTTGTTGAAATGGTGACCATTCTTCAAGAAATGGCAAAGGGGTATGTTAGAACAACTCAAAGAAGAGATTATTATACGAATAAAAAAGGTGAAGAGAAATTCAAGAAATCTGAAGTTGATCACTTTTATCCTGGTAATCCAATCGTTCTTATTTATTTGCTTGAAAAATTCTATGGAACTAAATGGGCTAAGGATTTTGAAAAACTTCAAATTGCAAGAGTGAAGTTAGAAAGTAAGGAGGAATGGAATAATGGAAGTGATAATGACGGAAATAGAGAAAGTTAAGCCTTACGAAAATAATCCTAGAAAAAATGATGATGCAGTTAATGAAGTAGCAAAATCTATCGAGACATTTGGTTTTAAAAATCCAATTATCGTAGACAAAAATTTTGTCATTATTGCAGGTCACACTAGACTTAAAGCTTCCATTCAATTAGGACTAACTCATGTTCCAGTAATCGTTGCAGAAGATTTAACAGAAGAACAAGCAAACGCGCTTAGACTTGCTGATAATAAAACTGCAGAAATATCTAAATGGGACAAGAAGAAACTTGATGAAGAATTAAGAAATATCAATTGGGACGAGTTAGGAGTGGAAATGACTGACTTTGGTTTCAATGATATTTTTGCTTCTGATGAAGTTGAAGTAACTGATGATAATTTTGATGAAGGACAATATTTACCCGCTGAACCTTATTCAATTCAAGGCGATATTTATGTATTAGGAAATCATCGAGTGATGTGTGGAGATTCAACTAGTCCTGAACAAGTAGCTTTATTACTTGATGGCAATGTTGCAGATATGATTTTTACTGATCCACCTTATAACGTTAACTATGAAGGAAGCGATGGACAGTCAATTCAAAACGATGATATGGAAGATACTGAGTTCCATGATTTCTTATATCTAGTTTATAAAAATATGTTTAATTCAGTAAAAGAAGGTGGACCAATTTATGTGTGTCATGCTGATAGTGAAGGCCTTAATTTTAGAAGCGCATTTAAAGAAGCTGGCTTTAAGTTAGCCCAATGTCTCATCTGGGTTAAAAACTCATTTACAATGGGTCGACAAGATTACCAGTGGCAACATGAACCAATTCTTTATGGCTGGAAACCAGGAGCAGGACATTACTATGTTGACGATAGAGGTCAATCAACTATCTGGAATTACGATAAACCAAAGCATAACGATTTACATCCAACCATGAAGCCTCTTGAACTAGTAGGAAAAGCTATCAATAACTCTTCACTAAAAGGAGAGCTTGTTTTAGATCTATTTGGTGGATCAGGTTCGACACTAATTGCTAGTGAAAAAGCAGAAAGAAAAAACTGTTCTATGGAACTAGATGAAAAGTATGTCGATGTAATTGTTAAACGTTACATTAAGCTAAAAGGAAATACTGCTGGCTGCTTCTTAATTCGCGGTGAAAAAACTATTCCACTTGCTGAGATTGAAGACTTTAGAAATGTGCTAATTTCTTAAAGTTAATAATACAAAGTATTATTAAAATAAGTTCAAATTGAGTTGCTATTAACTCACTATAGAGCGAATATGTACATGCCTAGAGAAGAAAGGTACTTCTTCAAAAAAGGTAAGAAAAAAGAAGAATTAAAGGAGATAAAAAGCATGGAAAAAAGAATCACAATTCGCGAATGGATCATTAACTTCTTGATGGAAGAATACACTAAGGAGGATGTTCAAACTCAAATCAAAGCTGGCTGGTGGGATTGGTTTTGTAAAGATTCAAGCTTAAGAAACAAAACATATAAGATGGGAAGAATCATTCAAAAGATAAACGGAAAAGGTAAAGTCGACCTAGATAATAACTATATCTGGTTCAAAAATAACTGCCCACTAAACGGCCCTTTATATGATGATTTTAGATTTGCTTCCCTTAGTGATGGAGAGGTAGAGTTTACAACTCAAATCGACTGCTGCTGGAACAAGAAAAAATATGCAGTTTATGGAAGAAAAGATAAAGGCGCTTCATTTAGTAAAGAACCATTATTTGAATGTGACACTTCAAAAGAATTAATTGAGTGGTTCAATAAGCCTTGGGAGGAATAAGTATGAAGACCAACTTTATAAGAAAACCAGAAGCTAGTGAGCTTATTCCTCAAGATGAATTTGTTATCGAAAAGGTAATTAAACTATCAAATAATGAATTCTCTTCTTTTATCCATAATCCTTTGTTGGACTATGATTTCATAAAAGTTAATAAAGGGCTAATGCGAATTGATAATGATGAAATCTATCACTGCATTTTAGTGACAGGTGAAAGTTCTGACTTTGGAATATTAGTTAATAGTGAAGGAAGTTCATACGCTCGATACGCAAGTTTTATCCCTTTATTACTTCTTAAGGAGATGCAAGATGGAAATAAGAACTAAAAACTTTATTAAATATAATGCGCATCCAAAAGGACTTAATGTTAAAGATTGCGTTGTAAGAAGTGTCTGTACAGCTTTTAAAAAAGATTACTTAGAAACTAGAAGAGACTTAAATAGAGCCGCAAAAGAGCTCGGCTATTCTTCTTATAAAGAAAGAGAGTTCTTATATAAATATCTTAAAAGTTATAAAAGACTAATATTTAAAGCAGAGCCAGGAAAACCAAGAGTTAAGGTCATAGATTTTCTTAAAAGTCATCCTCATGGAACATACATCGTTTCTGTAAGACATCACGTTACCACAGTGATTGATGGATATTTATACGATACTTGGGATTGTGGTTACTTAACAGTTTATACGGCATGGGAAATAAGTGGGTAACAGACACACGCGCAAATAACTAGTTATTTGCATAGGCGGTTTATCCGCTTTTTCTTTTGGAAAGGAATATATGAGAAAGTACATAAAAGATATTACGAAGACAACTATTGTTTATGATGCAAACGATATCGATAGTCTTATTGAAACAAAAAGACTATTTATCGCTTCATATAAAAAAGCTAAGCGAGCGCTTAAAGTTAATCCTCGAAATTTCAATGCGAAAGTCGATGTTTGTTTTTATAGGCTACTATTTAAAAAGTTAAACAAGATGCTAGAAGTAATTCAAAGCAAAGGAAAATACATCGAAAAACCAATAATTGAAATTCAAAGATTAGTAGAGGTTCATAGCAATAATAAAAATTATAAAAATAGGAGGAAAGAGAATGTTTGAAAAAGTAAATCCAAGTCATCCTGATAAAATCGCAGATCGTATCGCTGGAGCGATTATCGATTTAGCATATAAAGAAAATGAAAATCCAAGAGTGGCAGTTGAGGTTCTTCTTGGCCATGGGAAATGTCACATCATTGTTGAAACATCGGTCAAATTAGATTTAATTGAGATTTCTAAAGCCGTTCATAGAATTGCTGGTGATGTTCAAGTAGACTGCGTCATTGTCCCTCAAGATATACACTTAGCTAATAACCAGAAAGATAAAATTAGATGTGGTGATAATGGAATCTTTAAAGGAGTGCCACTTACTGAGGAACAAAAGAAGCTCTCTAAAATCGCTAGAGATATTTATGAACGTTATCCATATGATGGAAAGTACATCCTTGATGGTGAAAGGTTAATTATTTGTCAAAGTAATGTTAAAACAGAAGAATTAAAGAAACTTTATCCTGAAGCTGAAATTAATCCAATTGGCGATTGGACTGGTGGATCAGATGTTGATTCTGGTGCAACAAATAGAAAACTTGGTTCAGATATGGCTGACTCTGTTACTGGTGGTGGCTTATCTGGTAAGGACTGTTCTAAAGCGGATGTTAGCGTAAATATCTATGCATGGCTTAAAGCTCAAAAGGAAAATAGAGTCATTGAATTATCATGTGCTATTGGTGAAGAATACATCGACGGCAAACCTTATAGTGAGATTGTTAAGATTGCTAAAGACTTCATTGATTCTCTTGGTGGCTTTGAAAAGTTTTCTGAATGGGGATTATTTTAATGAGAAGAAAGCAAGTTTATAGAAAACCAAAGAAACTAGAACGATTCTATAAAAGTGATGAATGGCATCTTGCTAGAGCAATTAAAATAGCTAATCAAAATGGACTTTGTGAAAACTGCGGAAAGCCTGGAAACGAAGTCCATCATATAATTCATCTAACAATTAATAATGTTGATGATCCTAATGTCTCTTTAAATCAAAATAATCTAAAACTTTTATGTACTGACTGCCATAACAAAGAACATCATCGCTTTGGAAGATTTGATTCTTATTACTTTGACGTGAATGGTGATTTAAAACATAAATCTAAATGATTTTTGAAATATTACATTAAATGTTGAATCAGATTTGAATTAAGTTGTCTAGCTTATCTTTCTTTAATAAATTGAAGATATGGAAAACATAGTATCAAAAGGATGTCTAGATAATAAATATGTTAAAACACTAGACGAAGAAGAAAGAAAATTTATTATTACGTTGCTTCTTAATATTCAAGTAAAGCTCATCAATCATTCGTCTGACTTTGATGAAGATGAAAGAGAACTGCTAATGAAAATGGTGGTGCTGAAGCTGAAAGACATAACCCTCCCCGGGTAGTCAATATTTCAAACTCCAAAGTACCGTCCGCCCCCACCTCTAAGTTATGCGAGGTCAAAATTTTAGGATTTTGGAAATTTATTCTCGAAAAAATCGAAATTTGAGGTGCTTTATTTCAAAATTAGTAAAGAAATATCAAGTTTTAGAAGCAGTGTAACAGCTGCTTTTTCTTTTACTTAGATTTGAGTTGAATCTAAAGCCGATAAGAGTGATGAATGTATATGCAAAAGGAGGCAAGCAAAATGACGGAAGCAAGAAAAAAGTTATATGAAATGTGCAACAAAACTAACACCAGCAGATCTGGAATGGACTACTTAGTCAATTACTACATTAAGTCACTTGGCTGGAGTGAAGAAGAAGCATGTAAATACGCTCTATCGTTATTTCATGATGGAACCATTACTCAGATTAAACTTATCGGTAAGGATGGTAAGGAATTATGAGTAAGCAAAAAGAAGAAATGCTACTTAGATATCCTATTGGAACAAGAGTAAAACTTATCCAAATGGATGATGTTCAAGCTCCTATTCCAGGTACTTTTGGAACCATTATTAATATAGATGATGTAGGCGATTTAATGGTGTCTTGGGATGATGGAAGCTCACTAAAACTGATAGTAGGAATTGATGCTTTTGAGGTTATCCGCAAGTAAAGTTTATATATCAAAGATATATAAAAAAGATTAAAAATATACACCGAATTAACTTGCTATAGTTTCTCTTTAGAGTGATTAATATACACGAGGAAAGGGAAAAGAAAACCCACCTCAAGAGGAGAAAGAACTATGAACAGCAAAGTTGAAAACCAAATCAAAAGCATGAAGAACCAAACAATCGGAGTTGAAATTGAAATGAACTCCATCACAAGAGAAAAGGCCGCTAAGAAGATTGCTGAATACTTCGGAACAAGAGCATGGTACGCAGCTAGCGAATACGGCTACTACACTTGGGCCTGCAAAGACCAAAGCGGAAGAGTATGGAAATTCCAAAGAGACTGCTCAATCATTGGACCAGATGATGAAAAGTGCGAACTAGTAACTCCAATCCTTCATTACGAAGACATCGAAACCTTACAAGAGATTGTTAGAATTCTTAGAGCAAACGGAGCCAAAAGCGATGCTTCAAGAATGTGCGGAGTTCACATCCACATTGGAGCAAACGGAC
>CAMESA010000063.1 GCA_945935945.1 uncultured Mollicutes bacterium
GAGCAACAGCCTTCTAAGCTGTGGGTCAGGCGTTCGAGTCGCCTCAGGGTCACCAAAGCAAAGAGATTCCCTATTGAAAAATAGGGTTTTTTATTTTTATAAATACAAGTGGGATTTTTCTTTTAAAAACACGCTAGAGTTTCAACGTAAAATTTCAAATGAAATTGCTTGAGCTTTCCAAGCTATTATTTTATCTACCAAATTTATCGAGATAAAATTTTTATATAAATTTTTAAAGCTCTACTAAAATAAAAAAATCAATATTTTAAAATAAATGAAACTAAATCATATCTTGTAGGCGTTATTTTTATATTTTTTGAGAAGTTTTATCAATGAATATTTAATCACTTACGAATGATGATATTTTCTTTAGATTTCTACAAATTGTGGTATCTAGCTTCATTATTTTTGGCATAATTCATATTTCATTTTTTAAAAACCCACGGAATAAAAAATCAAAATCATACGGAATGTTATTGACGTCGACTTAATCGTTAATTATTTAAATTTATTAAATGAATTATATTTAATTGAAAATATAACACCATATTCATCCAGAATGCGTTCTTCATTAAGAGTAAAACAGTGTGAAATATGAGTTTCCTGCAGTAAAATGGGCAATATTTGGTTCTTTAGGTCCGTGTCCTGAAAAATACAAGAGCTAAACACAAGAATCTTTAAAGAACGGTTTCCTCTAAATAAAGATTTTAAATTAAGAGGTTATGAGAATATTGAGTTGTATGATTCTGTTAATAAAGAAAAAAATAATCATGATTATCATACTCAAATTTGGATTTCGAAAAGCTTAAAAAATGATTTTAAAAAAAAGATTTGCGTTGTCTAAAAAGTGAATCTTCTAACATCATATTTACGCTTATCTTAAAGATATTTTTTGAAAAATGTTGAGGTTTTGCAGGGTTTTTGAGAATTTTTGCAATATTTTTTCTTCTTTAAATCAATTTTTATTTATCAAAAAATTGATCATCACAATACAAAAATTTACATACAATCAATCCAAATAATGTAATCAATAATGGCAAATTATAGATAATTGAATCAATGTAATTATTTGATAAAAGATAGTTATTCCCGATTGTACAAACAATAAAATATGAAGAAACTAAACCAGCAATAAAAGATAAAATTGTTATCGCATAGAATGCTATATTCTTCTTTTCACTAAATATTGAGTTAGCTAATCTACCAAGATTTGCTGTCATCATCGTTGTTGTAATACTGACTTTGTAAGAATTTAGCGTTGAATTATAAATAAAAGCACCAACCGCTGATAATAAGATATTTCCAATTAAATTCAAAAACGTCTTTTTCACTTGAAATGGTAAAACATTACTATATTGAAAGTCAATTGGAATAAAAATACATATCAACAATATTACTGCTGCAATCAAAAATGAAATTTTTCTAAATTTATGCACATTATCGATTTTCCTTTTAAGCAAATTTGAAATAACTAGACAAGTAAAAAAACTAAAAATCAAAGTAATACAATAAGCTGCATACTGAATATTTCCATTTATAAAATATATTGTTGAATAGATAATATTTCCAGTTTGCATCAAGGAAAAACCACCTCTATTTATAAAAGAAAAGATGTCCAAAAATCCACCACAAAAGGCTAATATTGAAAAAAATAGTTGAGTTCTGGAGGTTTTTTTCATATTTTTATTGTTTTTTTAAAACCTCACTTATGATATTTTTTAATTCAGAAATGCTATTTGCAATCGTAAAACTTTGTTTAATGTCGTCAGGTTTTTTCATGCATTCTTTATTAAAATATGTAACAGTTATACAATCAACTTTAGCTTTTTTACATGATAAAGTGTCTCTATATGAATCACCAACATATGCAATTTCATCATTGCTAAATCCATATTCTTCCATTAACTCATTTAATAATTCACACTTAACTTCGCCTAAGGTCGACCCAGTATAAAAACCATCGAAATATTTAAAAGCATCAAGCTTTGCTAAAGAAATTGATAAAGTTTCTTTGCCTCTACCAGTAAGTAAAATTACTTTGCATCCATTTTCATGAATTAATGAAAAAATATTTATTAGTTCTTGATCTAAAGTTTTTGGGAAATATTCGTTGTGATACGAATTATATAAATTTAGAAAATAAACATAGGCTTCTTTATGGTTAGAAGTTAATGATTTTTGCAGTATTCCTTCCTCTGTTGGACCAAACTTAAAATATTCTTTAGCTTTTTCTAATGGAATAATTATATTTTTAAAATGACCAACTGTTTCACAGAGGCATCTATTTATTAAATCAAATGAATCAACTAACGTTCCATCAAAATCAAAAACAACTGCTTTTTTCATAATTACTTTTTCAAAACAATAGCATCCAGTTTTTTAAATTCACTAGGAATTTCTTTATATTTAGAATTAGAAAGAACAATTTGATTGAATCCATATGTATTTATTTTATTATGGTCAGCAAAACTTATGATGATTAAAAATTCTTCATTTCCTCTTTTCCTTTTATATATATAAGAAGAGTCATTTAATTCAACAAGTTCATATTCACCAATTGTGAAAACTTCATTCTTGTTCCTTAAATCAAAAATCTTTGAATAATATTTATAAATAGAATTTTCGCTTAAAAGATCTTTCTTAACATTTATTAAATCTTTATTTGTATCTAACTTAATCCATGGCTCATGATTTGAGAAGCCACCATATGTAGAATCATCCCAACATATTGGCCTTCTAGCATTATCTCTTGAATTCCAATTTAGTCTTTTAATTATTTCAAACTCATCTAAAAGATTAATGTGATCTTTATAATAATTTTTAGTTTCAATATCGTCAAAATCTAAAATACTTGAGAAATTTGAGTTTAATGATCCGATTTCTTGTCCTTGATAGATAAAAGGTACGCCTCTTAAGAAATACATCATTGTTGCTAGACCCGTTACTAATTGATAACGAGATACATCAGCACTAGCAAATTGTGTCGCACTTCTTAATCTATCGTGGTTTTCATAAAATAATGTGTACAAAAAGTCCTCATTTTGTGAAATTTTTTGCCATTTATCTAAGTTTTTTGCAATATCTGAATATTTAAATTCGCCTTTTATAAATTTATCACAATTATTTATTCCGACGTTTACAACATCACCTTGGAAGGAAGTAGATAATTCATGGCGATCTTGCCCAACAAAAGAAACTAAGTTTTCAACAGTAGTGCACCAACATTCACCAACAGTGAAAATATTTTTAAGATGTGGACGATCAAATAATTCTCTAATAAATTCATGTAAGCGTGGTCCATTATGATTGCCATCTGGATTATTAAAATCTTTGGAAATCATATCTAAAACGTCACATCTGAAACCGTCAACACCATTTTCGACATAAAAATCTACTATGTCTCTAATTTCTTTTCTGACTTCTTCATTTTCCCAATTCAAATCTGCTTGTTCAACAGCAAAACTATGTAAATAATATTGATTTAATGATGGGACAAATTCGTATGCACTTCCATAAAAACATGATTGCCAATCATTTGGTTTTTCATCAAAAAAATAGAAATAATCATGATATTTGCTATTTTTGTCCTTTATTGCTTCTTGAAACCATCTATGTTTTGTTGAGCAATGATTAGCAACCAAATCAACTATAACTTTAATTCCTCTTTTATGAGCTTCAAATATTAATTTTTTAAAATCTTTAAATGTACCAAAAATAGGGTTAATGTCCAAATAGTCAGAAATATCATATCCATTATCAACCATTGGAGAAGAGAAAAATGGAGATATCCATATTGCGTTAATGTTCAATTCTTTTAAATAATCTAACTTGGAAATTATCCCAACAAGATCACCATTTCCATCATTGTTTGAATCCATAAAACTTCTAGGATAAATTTGATAGATATTCAATTTTGCAAATTTCTCATACTGTTCATTCAACATAAAACACCTCAAAAACTAACATAAATATTAAACACTTTTTTAGTCATAAAAACTAGATTTATAACTGTCTATTTAAAAAAAGCAAAATTAAAAATTAATATCTTGTAAAATTGACAAAATGCAAATAAAATAAGAGTGTTTTGTAAAGGAGTTTTAATATGACTATTTCAAAGAAGAAATTAATTGGAATTTCATCAATCCTTTTTGCAATCGTAATTTTCTGTTTATTTGGAACATTATGTTTCCAATATAAAGCAACATCAGCAAGAGGTGATTTTTTCACAGTTTATGATTTTGGTTACGGTGGAAACATTACAATTGAAGCAATCCTTGCCACACTCGTCAGTATAATAGGTGCAATTTGTGCTTTCAATTTAGTTTCTTTATTCGTCGAACAAATTTCAGAAAAAATGCTTGGAATTATTAACATTTCTTCATGGGCTGTCGCTTTAGTATTCAGCATTACTGCATTGTTTGGAAGATATATTAATATCAACTACATTCCAACAATTTCAATGACATTTGTTTTATTGACAACAATTGTTGCAATTGGATTTACAATTTTTTCTCTTGTCCATACAGAAGAATAAAAAATACTAGACAAGAGGTTTTAATTAGTTTAATATATTTGAGCACGTAGAAAGAAGAGCGTCCGCTTCTCACCAGATTAATTAGTGTATTAATTGGTAAATTGCTACAGTTTAATTTAATAAATTAAAACATTAACGGACGCAATAAGTGCGTTCGTTTTTTATTTAAATGCTATTTTTAGGAGGAAATTAACATAGCTACCCCAGATCGTAATCCAAATATGGACAAACAAAACAAAAAAGATCGTTATAACGGAGACTTAGTTAACGAAAAAATTCGTTTCCCTGAAGTTCTTGTAATCGGACCAGATGGTGAAAGCTTAGGAAAGATGTCACGTATCGATGCATATAGAAAAGCTGAATCATATGAACTTGACCTATTATGTGTTGCACCTCAAGCAAATCCACCAGTTTGTAAGATTATTAATTATGGAAAATACCGCTTTGATGCTCAAAAGAAAGCAAAAGAAGCAAAGAAAAACCAAAAAATTATCGAACTTAAAGAGATTCAATTAACTCCACAAATTGGGCAACATGACATTGAAACAAAAGTCAAAGCTGCTATTAAATTCTTAGAAGATGGCAACAAAGTCAAAGTTGGTGTCAGATTCAAAGGAAGACAAATGGCACACCCAGAAGTAGGAAATGAAACACTTAATAAATTTCTTGAATACGTAACAGACTACGCTACTATTGAGAAAAAACCAGTTCTTGATGGTAGGTGGTTAACTTGTGTACTTTCAAGCAAAGTAAAAAAGTAGAAAGAGAGGAATTACTATGCCAAAAATGAAAAGTAAAAAAGCTTTAACAAAAAGAATTAAAGTTACAGGAAGTGGAAAAGTTAGAAGACACCACGCTTATGTTAGCCATTTAGCTCCACATAAGACACACAAACAAAAGAGACACTTAAGAAAACCAGATTTAGTTTCTAAATCAGATATGAAGAGAATTAAGTATCTCATTCAACAATAGTTCTAGGAGGTCGATAACATGAGAGTAAAAGGTGGAAATGTAACACATTTAAGAAGAAAGAAAATCTTAAAACAAGCTAAAGGTTACTTCGGTAGCAAACATTTATTGTTTAAAACAGCTAAAGAACAAGTCATGCGTTCTCATGCTTATAGTTATGTTGATCGTAGAAACCTTAAAAGAGATTATAGAAAATTATGGATTAAACGTATCAATGCTGCTTGCAGAATGAACGATATATCCTATTCAAAATTCATGCATGGATTAAAAGCTAATAAGATTGAAATTAATAGAAAAATGTTAAGTGAAATCGCTATCCATGATGAGGCTGGTTTTAAAGATTTAGTTAAAATTGCTAAAACAGCTAAATAAACTATTAATCTTAAATTTAAAAAATTCTTGCAGTTTTGCAAGATTTTTTTATTTTTTTATTTAATTACTTTTAATTCAACATTAGCAAT
>CAMESA010000064.1 GCA_945935945.1 uncultured Mollicutes bacterium
TAACTGAATTCTCTATAAAAAAATGAAGTGTTTTTATATAATTTAAATATTAACGAGGTACGATATGAAGATTGCTTTGATTGCTCATGATAAGAAAAAACCTGAAATGATTGCTTTATGTATTAGATATAAAGAAATTTTGTCTAAACATGAATTATTCGCAACTGGAACAACTGGAAAATTGGTTTCAAGTGCAACTGATTTAGAAATAAAAAGAATGAAAAGTGGTCCACTTGGTGGTGATCAACAAATCGGTTCGATGATTGCCGATAAAAACTTAGACTTAGTTATTTTTTTAAGAGACCCATTAACTGCGCAACCTCACGAACCTGATGTTAATGCACTTTTACGACTTTGCGATGTTACAAATACCCCACTTGCAACAAATGTAGCTAGTGGTGAAATACTTTTAACTGCATTATCAAATAATGAAATTTCAAAAGTTCATTAATTTTTTGTTTAACTAAATGAAAATCGAGTTAAATTCTTTAAACAAAATTAATTATGCCTTAGCGTCAAATGGTAGGAAAATCATTTCTAGCATTTCACTTTTTAATGATGAAAAAATTAATTACTCAAATTTAAAAGTAAGCATTAAATGTGAACCAGAATTTTTTAGTTCATTTATTTTTGAAGTATCTTTTATAGAAAATGGAACTAGAATTATTGAAGAAAACGTTGATGTTGTTTTAAATTTTTCATATTTATATGAACTAAATGAAGCAAAAAAAGGGAACATAATAGTTGAAGTCTTAAATAATGATGAGTGTATTGCATCTCTTACTAAAGAAATTGAATTATTAAGTTTTGATGAATGGGACGGTGTAATTTCGGGATCTGAATCTATTGCAAATTTTGTTCTTCCAAACGATAAAAATGTTGAATTGTTAAAAACTAAAGCGCTACAAATTCTATTAGCAGAAAATTCTGAATTTGATTTTTTTGGTTATACTGGCTGTGATAAAGAATATGTTTTAAAACAAATTTGCTCTTTATATCTTTCTATAGCTGCACAAAATTTGCATTATTCACTGCCAAAAGCAAGTTTTGAGATTAATGGACAAAAAGTTCGTTTACCTGCTGAGATTTTATCTTCAAAATTTGCTACATGTTTAGATTCAACTTTATTACTTGCTTCTCTTGTTGAATCGATAGGTCTTCATCCTCTTGTCGTTTTGACCGATGATCACGCATTTTTAGGTATCTGGCTCTCAGATTATCATTATGAAAGTACCTCTATTCTTGATAGTTCCTTTCTAATTAATAAATATAATTCAAAAGAAGTCGTTTTTATTGAGACTACATTGCTTTGTAAAACAAATCCCGCTTCTTTTAACGATGCACTTAGTGCTGGTTTTCGATCACTTTGTAAAAAAACAACTACTTTTTTTGCAGTTGATGTAAAATCTTGCAGAATAAATGGTATAAAACCCCTCCCTTTAAAAGTAGATGGAGAAAATGAAATCAATATTGCTAACGAAAATTCAAAAAATATTGATTTTTCTGTTGATTTAAATAACCCTGGATACATTGATGGAGAGAGAAACAAAGATAAATTTGATGTTTGGGAAAAGAAACTACTCGATTTGAATGGAAGAAATAAACTTATAAGTTTTACTCCAAATACACAGTTTTTTCAATTGTTCTGTACAGACATGTATGCATTATTTGATGAGATTTTTGTTAATAATCTACAATTACTAAGCAATAGTGAACTGATAAATGCAACTTTGAATGATAAAATTTATACTTTTTTAGATCAAACAAGTCCAATTCTCTTTAAAAATGATTTAAAAAATAAAAGAATCCGATTGATGGTAAGTCAAAAAAATCTACTATCAACTTGCAAAAATATCTTCAGAGCATCAAAAACAGCTATTGAAGAGAATGGCGCAAATACTTTATTTTTGACATTTGGAACATTAAAGTACAAAGAAAAAGGAAAAGATAAATACGCGCCACTTATTTTATTACCTTTAGAAATCTATAAAGGCACGAGTGGTCAAAATTATTTTATCGCGATGCGAGATGATGAAATTGTTCCAAATCAAACCTTATTTGAATATCTTAAGCTAAATTTTGATATTAATTTTGATGATTTATTAAAAATTCCATACAATTCTCAAACAGAAAAATATGAAATTAAAGCATATATCAACACTTTAAGACAAAGAATCACCGGAATCACTGGTTTTTCGCTTGATGAATCTTCTTTTATTGGTCAATTTAGTTTTACTAGATTCATTATGCGGAACGATTTAAGGATTTATCATGACGAATTTATGAAAAATAAGATCATAAAATCTTTAGTTGATCCAGAAATTCCATTTAGAAATGATTTTGAAGAAATTAGAGCAGAAAATCTTGACGATTATATAGCACCAAATCGTTTTGCCACACCTTTAAGTGCTGATAGTTCACAAACTGAAGCGATTATAAACGCATCTAAAGGTTTAAGTTTTGTTTTAAATGGTCCTCCAGGAACAGGAAAATCACAAACTATTACGAATATGATTATAAATAGCTTATATAATCATAAAAAAGTTTTGTTTGTTGCACAAAAAATGGCTGCTTTAGAGGTGGTTAAAAAGAGACTTGATGAAACTGGTCTTGGCATGTTTTGCATTGAACTTCATTCTAATAAAGCTCAAAAAGCGGATGTTTTAGCACAAATTAGCAATATTTTAGAACTTGGAAAGCTTAAAAAACCTATCGAATATGAAACAGTTGCTAGCGATTTATTGAACAAGAGAAATGAATTAAATTCCATAATTTCTCATTTACATCGCCCTCTTGATAGCGGTTTTTATCTAGCAGAAAACATTTTAGGCTATGAGGAAGTTAAAAATTCCACTCAAAAAGAAAATATTAAAGGTATTGATTATTCTTTGATAACTAAAGAATCATTTTTAAAGACAATTGAACAAATTAATAAATTTATTAATGCAAAAAATGAGGTTGGAACTGAAAATATCAATAATTTCTCATATATTAAGTGCGAAAATTATTCAATTGACTATAGAAATGAACTTGAAGATGATTTAAGAAATTTTAGAAAAACACTTTATGATTTAGATGAAGAGATTAAAAATATTAATTGCGATGAAGTCGAATTTAATCGATATTTTATTAATAATTTTTTAGACACATTATCATTTTTTAACAACAATTATAATGATTTTTATTTTGAACTTTTTGATGCTGATGAGGAATATTTTAATCATTTAAAGCAACTTATTAATAAATTGCGTGATTTATCATCGATTCACGTGCTAGTTAAGTCAAGTTTTGATCCTTTAATCTTAAATTTGAATCTTGATAGCCTCCTTTTTAGATTGAACAGAGCAAAAAATTTGAATTTTATTCGCAAAATTTCTGAGACATCTAAAATAATTAAAGAATTAAGAACATATTCTATTAATCCTAAAACTATTTCAAAGAATAATGTTGAAAACATTTTGATCAACCTTATCGATTACAATAATTTTTCAAATTCTTTAAAACTTGAAGAAGCATCTCTTAAAAAGTATTTAAAAGATGATTTCGAAATGTTTAATACAAATACTGATGTTGTTTTAAAGAAACTTAGAGTGACCTCACTCTATAAGAATCAAATTGATAGATTTAAGAAAAATGGGTGTAAAAACATCTATAAATTTTCGTCATTGTTGATGAACGAAAACTACACTGATATTACCGAAAAAATCTCAAAAACCCTGCAGAACTCAACTATTTTTGAAGAAAAGTATAAATTTGACTTTGCAAAAATAGACCAACAAAACTATATTGAAGCACTTCTTGGTGTTATTTCAAATTTAATTTCTAATTCACAAAAATTAAAAGATT
This sequence comes from uncultured Mollicutes bacterium, assembly GCA_945935945.1. Next base: position 3,847 of record CAMESA010000064.1, read on the forward strand.
ACATACTTTACATGCAAGAATATTCTTCTTTATGCAATCAAAATGTGGGTGATTTAGTGGAGAGAAATTTGAGCAACGAGTTATCTGATAAAGAACTAGTAAACGTTTATAAGAAAACAATTCATTACAATCTTTCTTTAAGAGCAATTTCTAGCGATGAAAATTTGAATTTATTTAGTGGAAGAAAAGAAAATGAAAAAATTGAAGAATACAAAAAAGCTATTGATGAATATAATGTTTTAACAATTAAAGAAGTAGCTTCAAGACTTTCAAAATCAACTTCAGAATTTTTCGATGGTGAAGGAAGCGCTAATGAAAGCAAAGAATTCATGTATCTTAAAAAAGTTATTTCTAGCGGTGGACGTGGCGTTTCATTAAGAACACTATTTGATAGTACAAAAAATATAATTTTTGATATTTGCCCTTGTTTTTTAATGTCTCCTTTAAGTGTTGCACAATATTTTGATCCAAAATCTACAGAATTTGATATTGTAATTTCCGACGAAGCAAGTCAAATTACAACAAGTGATGCAATTGGAGCTTTAGCAAGAGCAAAAAGTGCAATAATTGTTGGCGATGAGAAGCAATTGCCACCAACTAGATTTTTTGAAGCTAGCACAGTTGATGAAGATGATATTTTTATCGAAGATGGGGATTCAATTTTAAGCGATGCGCTTGCAATATCTATGCCAAAAAAATACTTAACTTGGCATTATAGAAGTAAGGATGAAAGTTTGATTGCGTTCTCAAATTCTCGATATTATGACAATAAATTATTAACTTTCCCTTCACCAAAGGCTAAAAATGACTCAATTACATTTAATTATTGCCAAGATGCAGTATATGAAAATAGAAAAAATTTAAAAGAAGCTCAATATATTGCAAAAGAAGTTGAAAGAAGATTGCTAGATCCTGAATTATCCAAAAAAAGTATAGGAATTGTAACATTTTCAATTTCTCAACAAAGTGTAATTTTGGATGAAATTCAAAAAATTTACAAAAAACATCCTGATTTAGAGTTTATCGATAACGATAAACATGAAGAGCTATTCGTCAAAAACCTTGAAAATGTTCAAGGTGACGAAAGAGATGTGATCATTTTCTCGATTTGTTATGGACCTGACAAAAATAATAGAGTATCAATGAATTTTGGACCATTATCTAATAAAGGTGGTGAAAAAAGACTTAATGTTGCTGTAAGTAGAGCAAGAGAAGAAATGCTAATTTTCTCAAGTATGCTTCCAGAAATGATTGATTTAAATAGAGTCAGTGGTCAAGGTAGTAAAAATTTGAGAGAGTTTTTACAATATGCTATTAATGGTAAATCTCATATCCTTATTAAAAATGGTGAACAAGTCCATTATGAAGAAGGAATTGAAAGATTTATTGCAAATGATTTGAGAAATCGTGGATATAACGTCGATATTGATGTTGGAACAAGCGAATTCAGAGTTGATTTAGCAATTGTTGATCCAAATAATCCATCAAAATATGCTCTTGGAATTCTTTTAGACTCAAAATCATATATCAATAGCAAAACAAGTAAAGACAGAAATGTTATACAAACTAATGTTTTAAAGGGCTTAGGCTGGAAGATTTTTAGAGTATGGACACTAGATTATTTTGACGCTCCAGATCTAGTTATAGATAAAATTGTTGATGCAATATATAAAAATGAAGAGGAAATTGTTGTTGAAAAGCCAAAAATTGTTTTTGAAAAAGATGAAAAAACAAAGCATGCAAGTAAAGGCGTTGATTATATAGTTCATCCTTACCCTAAATTTTTAGATAGTGACGATTTTTATGAATATCTTGAAGAAACAAAAGACGTTATCGATTTTTATATAAAAAATGAATCTCCAATTTCTTATCGATTATTATTAAAAAGAGTTCTTGATTCGTACTCAATTTCAAGAGTTGGAAATCGAATCAAAGAAACTTTTGATAGATTACTCCCTAAATATCATAACATGACAGGGGACGTAAAATTCTATTGGTCTGAACCAGGATTTAGAGTATTTTCTTATC
>CAMESA010000065.1 GCA_945935945.1 uncultured Mollicutes bacterium
ATAAATGATAAACTTAAACATATGGATCAAATCAGATTTATCGAAATAGAGGCTGCAGACCTTTATTATTCATCAATCTATAATAAGCCAATAGAAATCAAGAACAGCGAAGATGAATTCAATGAGAAATATTCAGACATTGTTCCGCCTAACCTTGATTTATATTATTTAGAAAGCAAAAACAAGTTGACGCTGAAAAAACTTGGGCAAGAGTACTATTCAGATGTTTTTGTTAATGTTTCTTTTAAATACCCACTTTTTATAAATGCAAAGAAAGAACAAGTTCATTCAAATAAAGAGTATAAAACAACAGTCTCTATCCAGGAAATAAGAAAACATTTATATCTAAATGGTTTTGTTTTGAATGGAAAGGAATATGTTAGATATAAACGCTCAAGCGGTGCTGCTAAGACTGGAAGTTGCTTGTTTATCAAAAAGGAATTATTTCCAATGATGGCAAAATGGTCAAAAACTGGGTTAGATGAAGCAAAAGACTTATGTTTTGAAGACCTAACTTCTTATGAGGCATATAAATCTTTATCTCTTAGTAGTATTATTACAACATTAGATTTAAATCCATATAATATTTTGTTTGTTAAAGATGCTAAAGTAACTCTAAAGAAACAAAATGTCATAAAAATATATCATGATAAGAAATGTGGGCTTAATGCTGAAGAATCAATATGTGATGTTACAAATAATATTTTTGATGGTGAAGGATTACTTGATGTTAGCGTTTTTAATAAAATAAATAAGCAAAATAAAGGAATGATGCTATTAAGGAGTCGTTTCTTTAAGTGCTGTGCCTTTAATACAAACCTTAAAAAGTGGTTTGAAGACAACAATATAACTAGAATTGATCAATTAAATGGTATCACCTTTGCAAAATCGATAGATGATATTGTTTTGGTGGCAAGTGAATCGTGTCTTAAATACTTAAAGATGTGTAATGGCGGGTTCTCCAAAGAGAACATTAAAAGATGGTGTGATGAAATCAACAATGATAAAACAAAATTTGGTGTTGTTAAAACAGACAAACCTACTAGATTTTTTGATGGTGAAATGGTTGAAACGACTTATCAGCTTCTTAATTCGCTTCAATTAAAACAAAACAATGTTAGAAATTTTATTCAATATTATTTTGAATACATTGAATACATAAGAGACATAAAAAATACTCCTGAATTTATTCGCTTCTTTTTAGAGGGTGAAGATAAAGGAAATCAAAACGATGATTATGAAGATGATTCGGAATATAGTGATGACATTAATTTCGAAAAAATGTTTCTAAACTACTCGAGCTATTCATTTAAGAATAAGATTTGTCTCGAATTAATAAAAATTGATGAAAGAATTAAATACACTAACCTATTCAAAAAACACATTTTTAATAGTGTAGTGGATAGTTTATTGTTAAAGATTTATAACGGAAGAGTTCTTGTTAATGGGACATATGCTACTTTATTTGGAAATCCATACGAATATTTAAAATATGTTATTAAAGAATTTGATCCAGAATGCCCAACGTCTTTATTAAATGATGGAGAAATATATTGTCAATTTTTTGAAAATGGTAAGAAAATTGTCGGTTCTAGAGCTCCTCACATTACAATGGGTAATGTTTTACTAGCTACAAATAAAGAGTTAAAAGAGATTAATCAATATTTTAATCTTACAAAGGAAATAGTGGTTGTTGATGCAATAAACAATAATATTCAACATAGATTAAGTGGATGCGACTATGATTCAGATTCTATGCTTTTAACAGACAATGATATTCTTGTTGCTGCTGCCGAAAAGAATTATAACCTATTCCATGTTCCGTTTGCGGATTTTCAATCTGAGAAACAACCTCTAAAAAACCTCGATAGGTGCAACAAAAAAACTAATTTGATTTTGAATCTTTACGATATTGATAATAAAATCGCTAATAACAATGTCGGAAAAATAGTAAATTTATCTCAATTATTAAACAGTTATTTATGGGATAATTTTGGTAACGGAAAGAACAAATCATACAAAGAACTATATAACAAGATAGCTATTTTATCAGTCTTGTCCGGAGCAGAAATTGACAGTGCAAAACGTTCATTCCCTTTTAACACAACCACGGAATATAACAGAATATTAAAATATGCAAATAAGAATGGTTTCAAAAAAACAAAACCATTATTCTTTGTGGCATTAACTAAAAAGAATGGCCACAAGCCAAAGATTGGAGATATTAAGAAAGGTAGTGATAAAAATCGCAAGTTTAAAACAACAATGGATTTTTTATGGGCTGCTGCAAATGAAAATAAATTCAATAGTAAAATTAGAACAAATACAATTTCTTTCTTTGATTTAATTTGTGAAGGATTCAATACAAACAGTATTCCTGGTCCTGTTTATAATCAAGTGAATAAGGCTATCAAAGTATTGGAAGACACTAGTGAAGCAGTTGATAAGATTAGTAATCAAATGAACAACAATGATTTTGAACTTAAGAAAATGAATTTTAATAATGAAATTAAAAAAGCATATTTTGAACTCAAGCGAAAGATTAATACACCAGAAAAAACAAAATTAGTTATTAAAAAACTAGAAGAAAGAGAAGATGGATATTCAAAAAGTTTCATCTTTCTTTATATAATCACCAGCTTCTCATATGCGTTAGGTTATACTTTAAGGGAGTTGTTTAGTGAAGATGCTAAAGCATTGCCAACTTTAAGAAAAACTGTGCCTGGTGAAAAACCACAATATACTTTATTTAATAAATTTAATTATAATAGAAAAGACTAAATAGTTTCTTAAAAATTAGCAAAAAACTTACGGCAAATTATTTTTTTAATTTTATATATATTTATATATATAAAATGAACACAAAACTTCCCATAGGATATTTCAAATTCATTATTGAAATATTTTTTGCATATGAAAGAGAGGATATTTATTTTGATATCAAATTTGCTTAAGACATAATATAGAAACATAAACAACGACATACGTGCTTATTAATCCTAAGCATAATTTTATTTTATTGTTAAAGTAGTAAAGATTAATTTACTACTTAATAGAACATCATTTTAATTAATATTTGATAACAATATCAAAGTTTAAGAATGAAAATAGCGCTAATCTAGGTGATAAACTACTAGATTTTATCAATTAAACCATATTAGGAATAAGAAATAATTAAAAGTAAATAATTCATCTAATATAGGAAATTAAAATAGCTATGCTCTTATAATCAAGGAGCATGGCTTTTTCGTTAATTTATGTCCATAGGGAACACTTTTTTATAATGAAAGGTATATAAACACATGAAAGTTATCGTATATACAAATAACTCAATTAATAGAAAGGGGAATAAATAATATGAGCTTAACAATCGCATTAAAACACAAAGGAATCGTTTATATAGGATCTGATTCTTTAGCCAGTAGATATGGGACTAAGCATTATCTTACAAATCCAAATAATTACAGGATTTTTCCTGTAAAGGGATGTGACAACATGCTTATGTCTTTAGATGGAAGAATCCTAGAGAATAATGTTGCTAGATGTAATTATTTAGTTCCAGAGGCCATAGCTATGAAGGGAGAAATTGACTTTGAATTTATGGTGAATGAATTTGTTCCACATCTATTTGATTTATTTGATAATAGACATCTATTAAAACATAAAGAAGATGACTATATTTGTGAATCTGATATGATCGTTGCCTACAAAGATAAGTTATTTGAAATATTTGCCGATGGAGCTGTAGTCGAATGTGATGATTATGCAGTAATCGGTGATGGAGTTGAAGAGGCGTTAGGGAGTTTACTTACTACGTCGGACATCGAAGATCCTAAAGAAAGAATTTTAATTGCGTTAAAAGCTGGATTATCTCACAAGACTAGGGTTGCATATCCATTAGTTATTACAAATACAGAAACTTGTGAGTTTGAAACAATTAAAGAATAGGGGATTATTTATGAGTGTAGCAATTGCAATTAAAGATAAGGATAAGGTTTATTTAGCAGCTGATAGTCAATGTACTTGTGGTGAATCTAAGTTAACTTTATCAAATCCTAATAATTATAAGATTTGGAAAACTAAAGGCTTAAACAACTCAATTATGTGTCACGCAGGATCTTGCCGTGACCTAGGAATTATTAAATTCAATAATTTCATACCTGAGACAAGAGCAATGCGAGGAGATATTGACATTGAATTTGTTCAAGGTGAAATGGCCTATGAAATGTTTGATGTTCTTAAAGAACATGATTTTATAGAAACTAACGAAGGCCCTCATATGGCATCTGCTTATTTATTTGCATATAAGGATAAGATCTATGAGATTACTCAATGTATGTATGTTCTCGAAATTGATGACTACATAGCAATGGGCTCAGGAAGAGATAGTGCGATAGGTTCTTTAGCTGCTACAGTAGGAGAACCAATCGAAACTAGATTACTTAAAGCAGTAATAGCTGCCTCAAACGTTGACATATATGTAAGTTATCCAATCATCATTACTGATACTGAATCATGTGAATTCAAGATATTCAATGAGGAAGATATTAAAAAGGCCCTTAAGATGGAAAACATAGCTAGAACATCAAGATTGTGTATATAGATAGAGTATTATGGTGCTCATAGTCTTATGTAATTGTTGTGGAAAGGAAGAGAATGTTTAATATACATATTGAATTAGAAAAATGGAAACTAAATAAAGAATATAACTTATACGTCTCAACTTTAGGAAGAGTTAAGGATATTAAGAAGAAAATTATTGAACCTGTAATCAACTCATGTGGCTATTTTGTGGTTAAAGTTGATAATAAAGTTATAGCAGTTCATTCACTTGTAATGCTTACATTTAAAGGTAAACGCCAAGAAGGAATGACTATTGACCATCTTAATAGCAACAGAAGAGATAACAGGCTTAAGAATTTAGAATATGTTACACAAGAAGAGAATTTAAATAGAGCTAATAACAAATTATTAAATTCGTTTGATGATGATTCAAGTATTGAGGATGTAAACGAGTTCTTTGATTTGCTTGCTCAACATAAGATTTATTCAATTAAACATCTTAAAGATATTTTGAGCACAAAGGCCGTTATTGAAATTATTAAAAAGTCTTCAAATAAGAATCGCATTGTTGCTAAGGACGCTACATCATGGGCTAGAAAATTTCTTCAAACTCATGACGATGGTAGTGTTGCAGATATCAAGACATTTTGTTACAAGGTTGAAGTGTTTGCAAAGATGAATAAGGAATATTGTGGTTATAAATTATCGATGTGTAATAATGAAATTATAGGTATGAGAGTACATTAAGGAGTAACTAAATCATGACCAAACAAGAATATCAATCTAAGTTATTAAAGATTTTAGAATCTATGATAGGTGAAGAAGTAATCCATGATGAATTTGGGTTAGGAACTATCATTGGTTTTGAAGAAAATATATGCATAGTTAAGTATGAAAGATTTGATAATGCTAAAATGATGTCATCAGAAAGATTCTTTCAATATAATGAACCAGTTTCACAATCAACTATCGATGATATTAATGAACTGAAGTGTGAATATGAATTGACTAACAAGAAAAATAAAATTCAAAAAGACATTATCAATGAACAAACAATAAAATCAGAGAAATGTATTCTCAAGTCAAATAACAGGGTTACATTTGATGATGTAATTGGATTGGATGATGTCAAAGAATTAATCAATCAAATGGTGGTATATCCATTTAAATAT
>CAMESA010000066.1 GCA_945935945.1 uncultured Mollicutes bacterium
GCGTAGTTTTCGCTAACATCTCCTGGTCTGCGATCTTCAATCACATAAGGGATTGTTACTCCAGTTGCTTTTTCAAAAGCATTAATAATCTCTAAAACACTTGTTCCTTTACCAGTTCCAAGATTATAAATTACTTTGCCAGGCTTTGTTTCAAGTTTTTTAAGAGCTAAAACATGTCCATAAGCTAAATCACAAACGTGAATATAGTCTCTTACACCTGTTCCATCAACTGTTGGATAGTCATTTCCATAAACATGGAGGCATTTTAATTCACCAGTTGCAACTTTATTTACGTAAGGAAGTAAATTATTTGGAATTCCATTTGGATCTTCTCCTAAAAGAGTAGATTCATGAGCACCAATTGGATTGAAATAACGTAAAATCGCTATATTCCAATCTTTATGAACATTGCACATATCTTTTAAAATACGTTCAATCATAACTTTTGTTTCGCCATATGGGCTTGTTGCATCTTGAACTGGATCATCTTCTGTTAATGGGACATGTTCTGGAACGCCATAAACAGTTGCGCTTGATGAGAAAACTAAATTTTTTACACCATATTTTTCCATTAACTCAAGAAGAGTGAATGTAGAATCTAGATTATTTCTATAATACATTAATGGTTTAAGACAGCTTTCGCCAACTGCTTTATACCCTGCAAAATGAATAATTCCATCGATATTTTCTTTTTTGAACACTTCTTCCATTGATTCTTTGTCTAAACAATCAATTTTATAAAATGGGATTTTTACATTTAAAATACTTTCTAATCTTTGAAGAACTTCTTCTTTTGAATTATATAAATTATCAACTATAACGACGTCGAAGCCGTTTTCGACAAGACTTACGACTGTGTGTGATCCGATAAAACCTAAACCGCCAGTAACTAAAACTTTCATAATTCTCCTTTTTATTGAATATTCTATTTCTTTTGTCTTTTTTTAACAACCTAATATTAAAAAATTTATTTAAAATTATTTCTTATCGATCAGTTTTATTAACTCATCAGCACAAATATAAAAAGATCTTGTTCCTTTTATATAATGCCCACCATTAAAATTCCTTAGTTCACTTGATGAATGAGAATTTAAAAAAGTTTTATATTTTAATCCATATAAAATATAAACATTCATTTCATAAATCTTATATTTCTTGGCAACTGATTCAAAATATTCTTCGCAATGTTTTAAATATTCAATTTGTGTAGCATATTTTTCCTTCTCGAACATAAAATATTCGTTATGAATATGGATAACATGTTTAACTTGAGGATGAGTATTTAAATTTTGTACAGATTGAGTAATGATTGGTTTTCTCAAACTACTTGAGGAAGTGGTACCTTGCAAATAAAAATCATCTTGATTTTGAACAATAATTTCAGAGATTTTATCTGGTTTTACCTTTTTAACCTCTTCTTCATATACAGGAATTTCTGGTTTATGTTTTATAACTGGATGGAATTCTAATTGATAACCAAGTTTCCGTTCTTCATACATCATTTCTGGAAATACAAAAAACATCAATGCGTAGAAACCACCACAGAAATTAGGTAATCCTGGAACAAATGATTCACTAAAACTATATAAACTATGAGAAACAAGCATCGTCCAAATTACACCTTGAAGTAACAATCTGCTATGTCTCATTTTGTAACACTTAACTATTGTTGCAATAATTAAGCATGAATTAAAGAAGAAATAGAAAATTCCGCCTGTCATTAAAGTTTCTACAAATGTATTGTGAAAATAATAAATAAAACCATAACTTCTTGTAACAAAATATTGATTTCCAAAACCAAGGCCAAAAATATAATCAAAAATCGTTGCATTTTTTAGAATATTTGAAACCATTATAATACGATCTGAAAATAATTCATTAAGAACAAAAACAACAAAATCAAGAGAATTATATGTTTTTTCACCTACTGTAAAACTAAACCAATTAAAAACAAACATATCTGCTAAAATAAAAAATATAGCGGTAAATAACAAAGCTGTATAGATTCCAAATCTAATTTTTGATTTTTTGAAACTTACAACATAGCAAACAAAAATATATAAACCATAAATAACTAAAGTTGAATAAATTGCCGCTCGACAACAACTAAAATATATAAAAGGAACGAAAAATAAACTCAAATAAGCATATCTTCTTTTATTTATAATTGCGGAAATCATCAACAAAGAAAGGACGCCACAATACAAAACGTGTCCATATACATTTCCAACGTCAAAAAACGAATGTGGAAAATTAGTATAATCTTTATCAAAGATTATTGGTTGCCCAATAATATGTTCATAAGAATCAAATTCAACTATTAATGAATAAATAATTGAACTCACACCAATCAAAACAATAATACTTAAGAAAAGGATTAAAATCTTTTTATAACCAACGATTGGTCTATACAAATAAATAAAAGAAACAAACATTACAAACGCTAAAAAGATCGCAATACATGCGTGAATTCTTTCTAAAAGTCCAGGAGCCTCAAAATCTGGTGGTTGATTCAAAAGATAATCAGGGTTTAACAAATGATTGATATCTTTTATACTCGTAATGCAAATTAAATAGATTGTTAAAACGAAGTCAATAGCAATTAAAAACTTATAAATCTTAGCTCTTTTCAACTCTAGTCCGCCTTGAATAGCCAGATAATAAGGGACACAATATGATAACGATACTAAAAATGGCCATCCAAAAATAAACAATGGGTCCATTCCAAAGCCAAAATTACCATATGAAGTAAAATCACCAATATTGACTGTTAAATTTTCACCATAAAATAAAGTTAAAAAAAGAGGTATTAATAAAGATATAAAATACAAATATTTATTAAAAATAAGTTTTCTATCTCGTCCCATGATGCAATTTTATAAATTTTTATTCATCATGGCAAACTATATCAATTGATTTGGGGCATAAAAAGCTATTTTTAATAAAAAATAAAATAAAAAAGCAACAGATGTATATTACCAATTATGCTAATTAGAAGTTATCGACAGATAGTTATTTTTTTATATTTGCAAATAGCTTTTTTCTTTCTTTAACAGGCTCAAAAAGACCAGTTTCTTTATTAAAATTTCTTTTATGATTTACAACTCTTACATATGTCTTATGAACATTGTACTCTTTACCATTTTCAGTTAAAAAATGAGTAAAATTGTCATTTTCTTCATCTATACCATCAGCCATTTCTTTTTTAAATACAGTAATAACCGTTTGAAAAAGTATTGTAATATCGTATGCAAGCGAATAGTGTGAAATATAATAAAGATCATATTTTAGTTTCTCTTTATAGTCTGCGCCTGGTGAAGTTGTAACTTGTTGTAAACCAGTAATTCCAGCAAGTACATTAAATCTATATTTATATACCGGATCGCTTTGAAGTAAAGGATCAACATCGCCATGCATTAAAGCACGTGGTCCAACAAATGACATCTCACCTCTTAAAACATTCAAAACTTGTGGAATTTCATCAATTCTACATGCTCGAATAACTTTTCCGACCTTTGTAATTCTTTTGTCACCCTTTAATGCGGCTTTATTTGGGTCAGCATCAATATACATACTTCTAAATTTAAAAATTTTGAATTCTTTTAAATTTTTTGTATATCTAACTTGACGATAAAAAACAGGTCCTTTTGAATCAAGTTTAATTAAAATTGGAACGATAATAAAAATTGGTAATGTAAAAATTAACAAAACAATTGAGCAAAGAACATCGAATATTCTTTTCATCAACATTTCGATTTTATCAATAGTGAATGGTTTTTGTTCGCCACAAAGAAGACCAGCCTGGACCTTAGTTGAAACTGATTGAGAAATTATATCATAATATGTATTTGTCAAATATACGTCTTTATTTAAACATGAATTAAAATACAAAAGAAATTTTTCTTTATTTTCATATGAAAGCGTATCAAGAAGGATGATTTGATTAACCCTACAAAACTTTGAATAAATTTTCTCATCAATTTTTCCATCAATTTCATAGAAAACATATCTAATTTTTGTTCTCTTTTTATTTGCTTTTATAATTTTTCGTGCAACATTCTCTGCATCATCTTTAGGACCGAGTATTAAAATCACTTTTTGGTTAAAAATATTAATCAATTGGACTATTAAAACGCCTAAACTAGAAAAAACAGAGAAAAAAGTTGCTCCACAAATAGCAGATTTAACCCATGCGCCTTTAATTGTGAAAGCTGAACAGCATAAAAAGACACCAAAACTGAGAACGATATTAATAACAATATTTTGAGGAACACCCTTGTAAAATGAAAAACTTTTTGTCGCAAAAAGGACAGTTAATAAAGCTAAAAAATCCAAAACTGAAATCAATATAAAAACGAAAAGATTGTATGAATCAGTAAAATTATTAACTATTTGAATAACAGAATTATCAAAAGTTGACATAATTAAAAAACCAACAGGAAAAGAAATTACAGCCAAAAAAATTACAATGATTTTTTCGACAATTAAGAGTCTCCTTCTTAAAGATCTACAATCATTGATATATTGGTCATCGTCATAAACTTCGTTGTTAAACTTATTTTCGTCAATTATTTCCATAATTACCCCTTTGTGTGAAATATCTTATAAATTGATTTTTAAGGTGTCAATTCATTTTTATAAGTTATTTGTAGTTTAAAGAAATGAAACGCATTATAGTTTGATTAACAACACATTTTAATTTTTATTAATGTGGAATTAATATAAAAAACAGAAAAGTTAAATAACATTTTTCTTGATTTATTTAAAATAGTAGAGTTTTGCAGGGTTTTTGAGATATTTAATAGCTATATAGGCATATTAATAAGTCAGCTTTCATAAACTAACGAACTTTCCTATTATGCTAAATGCACACCTTCGTTTTCATCAAGGAAATTTTCAAAAATATATTTTGATAGCTTAATTTTGTTTTGAGTAGATATGGAGTTATCTACATGATAAAAACGCGTCGTTCCAAAGTGATTTAGTTTTCCAACGTAAATATCTAAATCCATACATTGATCGATTAAATATGCATTTTGAGTTGTAAATAAAATATTTGAATTTTTATTTAGCAAAACAATAGAAGAGAATAATTTTTCTATTAAAGGATAGGATATCCCGCAATCAATATTTTCAATCATTATGATTTTATTTTTATAAAGTGAACCACAAGCAATTTGTGTAAGAGTGTAAAGTGTTTTCTTCATTGAAAAAGACAGATCAAAAAAGGATAAAGGCTCTTCAAGACCTTCTAGTTTGAATACATCAATGTAAATTGTGTCTTCTTCATATATTGAATTAATTATTTTTCCACCAAACTGTGGAATTTTTAAAGAATTAAAATTAGCCATTTGTACAAAATTAAAAATGTTAGTAAAACAGTTTATGACATCTAAATATATTTTGCTCTCTTTTTCTTTTAATAAATATAAACATCTAGCAGTATCATCCTCGTTTTTTGGATATAATTCATTATTTAAAGTAGCAATGCCTACACTATTAAAAGCAAATGAATCAAAAGAATATTCACTATTAGCAGAGAAAGTAAATAAAGAAGTTAGTAATTCTTGGTGTATAAAATCATTTTTTGATTTTAATTCCACGATTGCAGCATCAAAATCGCCTAAATTAAAATCATTTCTTAATTTATTTAAAGAAACATAAGTACC
>CAMESA010000067.1 GCA_945935945.1 uncultured Mollicutes bacterium
AGCCTCGTTATTACAACTTCCAACGACAAAATTTTCAAAAGTATATGTCGGATCGATAATTGAATTTTTAAAATAAATTGGTTCAATAGATTTTGGTAAATCGTTCACTTTTACTTCGGAAATATTGTCATCTTTTGTGATGAAATTGACTGTAAAATTTGATGAAGTAATATTGTTGATTTTTTCTTCAACGTAAGATTGATATCTATCAATAAGTAGAGTTTTTGATAAGCTAGATTCACACATTACATAAACAATTGAACCATCAATTTTTTGAATAAAAGTCGTTGAAAAAAATGAATCAAACAACATAGGTTCGATTTCTTTTTTAATATCTTCAAGAACTTTTTCCCAAATTCTTACATAATCTGATACTGAATTTGCTTTTTGCGTCATATGGTTATTATTTTATTACAATTCAATAGATTAATAAATAGAAAAAATACGAAATCGAAAGTTTTCCACATAGATTTCTTCATTTTTCATCGTTGATTGAATTTTATCAACAAAAGTTGAAATTTAATGTGGAAAACTATGTGGATATTTGATTTCCACAAGGTTTTTTCAACAATTGTGGAAAACTCAAATGAAATTTTGGAAACTTTCCACACATTTCACTCTATCCTTATTATATATAGAAGAAAGAAATTCACACACCGCAAATTAAGTTTTCCACATAGGTGGATGATGTGGAAAAATATGATTTTTTTCAAGGAAAAATTAATGATGATTATCTGCTTTTCTGTTTTTTAAATTTTAAAATTATTATATCAACATTCTAGAAAGTCAGAAAAATGAAAATATTTGACTTATATGTATTTATACATATATAATTTCTTTTGCATATTTAGGAGGATTTTAATATGAAAAAAACATATCAACCAAGTAAGTTACATAAAGCTAGAGTTCATGGCTTTAGAGCAAGAATGGCTACAGGACATGGTAGAAAAGTTTTATCTTTAAGAAGAAAAAAAGGAAGAAAAGTATTAACAGTTAATACAAAGCACTAATTAATGAAAGAAATTAATCGTATAAAGAAATACCGCGAATTCAAAGAGATTCTTAATTTAAGAAAATTTAAACGAAATGAAATCTTTGCTGTATATTTTCGAGACAATGAATATAAGCATGCACGAGTTGGAATATTAGTTACAAAGAAAAACGGCAACGCAGTTACTAGAGTAAAAATTAAACGACAAGTTAGATCTATTATCGATGAATCTCTCGACTATCAAAATGTATCAAAAGATTTTGTAGTAGTAATTTCAAAAAAATACGATGTGATGAATTTCAAACGTAATTCTGAGCTATTGACTCAGATAATTAACTCTTTTAAGGAGAATTAAATGGAGAAAAAAGCAAAAAACAGATTATTTGGAGTTGCTTTACTTGCTGGCGCAATATTAACTTTATCCAGCTGTAATTCGTTTTGTAACGAAGCAGACACTTCAAATTTTATGTTCGGCTATGATGGATTAAATACAACATTGTTTGAAAACAATGATCAAGGTATTGATTACATCAAAAATACTTTCATTAATGAAGCTGATTTTGATCAAAGTTTAAAAGATACATTCTCAACTAACCAAATTTATGTCTCTGTTTACAACGAAACAACCAAAAAGTATGAAAAAAAGAAATTAAACGAGGCAAGCGAACAAGTTTTTGGCGAAATTAATGGAAATTTAAAATATTTAAAAGTAAACGAAATCACTGCAGAAGAAGTTACTGCAGTTGACGATACAGGTTTAAGAAGAAATATTACATATACTTTTGGCTTAAATTCATTCACAAAAGAATTAATTGAAAGTGCAAAAAATAACGGCTCTATCCCTCCATCAAATAAATTTTTTGAAAAATTAGATCAAAAAATTATTGATGCAATGATTGTTGCTGGTCCAAGCACGGGAATCCAAGAATTATCAAATTTATCAAGAAGTTCATTAACTTTTGATATTTTTTATGGTTATTCATATGCTGACTACATTTCCTATCGTAATAATGGAGATCCAGACGGAACCCTTTTAGACTCATTATTGCATGGTAAAGAAGGAAGTTATGTTGGTAGAAATAATGGATTATTAGCTAGAGCTGGTTATGTAAAATATTACAACGAAGTCGAATCAACTGATTATTTCTACAATTTAAAAAAGTGGGAAAATGAAATTTTATCAGAAGAAAACGTTAACAATGATGAAGGTTTCACAGAAACTTATTTAGATTTATATAGAAATGCTTTAAACGCAAAAGTTGTTAACACGAAAACTTGTATCACAGTTGAAGATGGTTTCTATGGCCACACTTCAAACGATCCATTAAATGACACAGTTCTCATCAGCGGAAAATCAAAAGATTTCTGGCAAGGTTGGGGCGAAGCTTTCACAAAACATGGTTTCTTTGAAGGTTTACTCGTTTACCCAATTTCAATTTTTGTTGAAAATTTATCACATGCATTTGGAATGAATGGTGTTGGGCAAATTTTAGCGGTTCTTGTTGCAACTGCTGTTATTAGATTGTTCTTCATGTTAGTTACATTACCATCAACAATCTCACAACAAAAAATGCAATTTTTACAACCTGAACTTACAAAATTACAACAAAAATATCCAAACGCTAACACAAATAACTACGAAAAACAAAAAATGGCTCAAGCACAAATGGCTTTATATAAGAAATATAAAGTTCATCCATTTTCATCAATGCTTGTTATGATTATTCAATTCCCAATATTTATTTCGGTTTGGAACGCTTTAACAGGTAGCGCATCTTTATCAAGAGACGCAGTTTTAGGTTTGAGATTATCTGATACAATTTGGAATGTTTTAACTGATTTCACTGCATGGCCATCAAATGCCGGCTGGTGGACAGCACTTGTTTTGATTTTACTCATGTCTGCATCGCAAATTCTTTCTATGTTTGTTCCACAATGGTTGAATAAATCAAGAATTAAAACTGTTGGTAAGACAAAAAATAGCGCTTCTGCAGATCAAACAAACAAAACAATGAAGTATACTCAAATCTTTATGACTGTAATGATCATTATTATGGGCTTTAATTTACCATCTGCAATGGGTGTTTATTGGTTCGCAGGTGCTTTATTTAGCATTGCTCAATCAGTAATTATGCATTTTGTTTTTATAAATAAATCAAAGAAAGGAAAACAAATATGAAATTATATACAGCAAAAACATTAGAGGAATGTTTAGCAGCAGCTAGCGAAGAGTTAGAAACTCCAGTAGAAGATATTATTTATACTGTTGTTGAAGAGAAAAAAGGAATATTTTCAAAAAAAGTTACTATTTCTGTTGAAGAAATCAGTGATGTTATTGAATTTACTGAAAATTATATTAAAGATGTTTGCCACGCACTTGGTCTAGATGCAAGTTTAAAAACTTTCTATCGTGACAACATTATTAAAGTTTTAATTGAAACAAATAGAAACGCAGTATTAATTGGCAATAATGGTGTTTCATTACAATCATTAAATGAATTAACAAAACTTGCTGTTTCAACAAAATTTAAAAGAAAATTTAAAATTTTGTTAGATATTGGCAATTATAAAGAAAAGAAATATCGTTCAGTTATTTTTGTTGCTAAAAAAGCTGCAAAAGAAGTACTTTCAACTCATGTTGATGTCAAATTAAATCCAATGACACCAGATGAAAGAAAGAAAGTTCATAATGTTTTAAGTTCTTGGAAACACATTAAAACTGAATCAGTTGGTGATGGAAAAGAAAGAGCTATTGTAATTAAATATACAGAAGCTGTTTCTGATACACCTGAAACAACTGAAGAAAACTAATTTTTATGTTTGAAACAATCGTTGCACTTGCTACAGCGCCTTTAAAAAGCGCTTTAAGTATCGTTAGACTTAGTGGAGACGATTGTTTTTTTGTTGTAAACAAAATATTTTCAAAAGATTTAACTAAATATACAAAGAATTCAATTATTCATGGACAGATAATTGATGGTACAGAAACAGTTGATGATGTAGTACTTCTGTTGTACATCGCACCACACTCTTTTACTGGCGAAAATAGCGTTGAAATTATATCACATGGTTCGCCTATTATATTTAATAAAATTATAGATTTATGTATAAAATCTGGAGCAAGACTAGCAATAGGCGGCGAATTTTCTTCTCGCGCATATTTCCATGGTAAGATGAATTTAATGGAAGCGGAATCGATCAATGATTTAATTAACGCTGAAAGCGAAGAAAGTAAAAAAATCTCAATGATGGCTCTTGAAGGCAAAACTTCTCTCCTTATTGAACCAATTAAAACTAAGCTAGGAGACCTCCTTTCTAACATAGAAGTCAACATTGATTACCCTGAATATTTGGACATTGAAGAAGCAAATAATGAAAAAATAGTTGAGTTCTGCAGGGATATTTTAAAATATATCGATGAACTAATCAAAAACGGAAACAAAGGAAACATCATTAAGGATGGTATAAAAGTTGCTATTGTTGGTAAACCAAATGTTGGAAAATCATCAATTTTAAACGCTCTTCTAAACGAAGAAAAAGCAATTGTTACTAACATCAAAGGAACAACAAGAGATATCGTTGAAGGAAAAATTAATTTAAATGGAGTCATTATAAATTTATTTGATACCGCTGGAATTAGAGAATCTAGCGATGTTGTTGAAGAAATCGGCATTAAAAAAAGTATAGAAAAATTAAATGATTCAGATATTGTTTTATGTGTTTTTGATTCAACAAACTTTGATAACGAAGATAAAGAAATCCTAGAATTAGTTAAGAATAAAAAGCATATAATTGTGTACAACAAATCAGACCTAATTAAAGAAAAAGTTGCAGACAATCTATACATCTCTGCATTAAATAAAGATATTGAACCTTTAAAGAATAAAATTTTAGAAATTTTGGATTTAAAGAAGGAAAATTATGAAAATCCTTCTATTGCAAATGTACGTGAACTCGGTCTTTTAAAAAACATTAAAGAAATTCTTAAAAATGTTCTAAGAGACACTGAAAATGACGTTCCGATTGATATTATTAATTCTGAAATTAAAGAAGCGTATCTAAAAACGTTAAGTATAACAGGAGAAGATTTTGATTTTGATATTTCAAAAGAGATTTTTTCTCGTTTTTGTGTAGGAAAATAAGATGATTTTCGACACACATATTCATTTAAATGACACAAAAATCTTAGAAAATTTAGATTTTTATATAAAAGACGCTATAAAAAATGGTGTAAATCGATTTTTATGTGTTGGTTTTGACATTCCTAGCTCCAAAATTGCTATTGAAATAGCAAATAAATATAAAGAAGTTTATGCATCAATTGGTGTTATTCCGACTGAACACAAACAATACGAGTTAGAAAATAAAAAAACATATAATGAATTAAAAGAATTATATAAAACTTCTTCAAAAATAGTTGCAATTGGTGAAATTGGCCTAGATTACTACTGGGAAAAAGAAGATTTTATTAAAGAAAAACAAAAAAAGATGTTTATTGAACAGATTGAACTAGCAAATGAGCTAGATCTTCCTATTTCAATTCATGCAAGAAATTCACTTCAAGATACATTTGATATCCTTAAAAATTTTCCTGTTAAGCAAAAAGGAATAATGCACTGCTATTCTGGAAGCATGGAATTAGCAAAAGAATTTA
>CAMESA010000068.1 GCA_945935945.1 uncultured Mollicutes bacterium
CAATACCGTACCGGTTCGATTCCGGTCCCGGGCACCATTTATAAAAATATGTGTCGAAAGGCACTTTTTTTATTACTTTTATTGAACAATTTTTATTTTTAATTATAATAATGCAAGTATGGAAAACGAAGAGACAATTAAATTAATAAAAGCGACTTTAGATAAATTCAGACCTTTCCTCCAAAGAGATGGCGGTGACGTGACTTTTGATTCTTATGAAGATGGTATTGTTTACGTCAATGTCTCAGGTGCTTGTGAAGGATGCTCATTAATAACTGAAGATATTGAATCAGGTATTGAAGTAGTCATTCTTGAAGAAGTTCCTGGAGTAATCGCTGTAAGACTAGCAAGCGACAAGGAAAGGTTCAAAGAAGAATTAAAGAAAAATTTAGAAAAAAACTCCTCAAATCAATAGATTTTGAGGAGTTTTTGCTAAATTAAGAAGTTTTCTATTCTATTTATAATTAAATACCAATCACGATTATAAACATCTTTTCGATTGTATGTCATTGGTGTTTTATCAATTTTAAGAACAAGGCCACCAGCTTCTTCTACAATAATTTGGAAAGCTGCTGTGTCCCATTCTTTTGTTCCTTGACTTAGCCTATATGATATTTCTGCTTTGCCTTCAGCAATAAGGCAAGCCTTTAAACTTGAACCTTTTTTAATAACTTTTGTTATTTTATCTTTATATTTCAATCGAACAGCGTCTTCATTCTCGTTAGAATGGAAAACACTAATCAAACAAGTTAAATCTTCTGTTTTGCTAGAGACATGAATTTGTGAAATTTTGCCATTTTCGTCAATTTTGAATGCACCTTTTCCGTAAACAGCATAATAAATAATATTTTTTGCTGGCACACCAACTACGCCTAAAACTGCTTTATGTTTGTAAGAAAGTGCTATATTTACTGTAAATTCATCATCTTTATGAATAAAATCTTTTGTTCCATCAAGTGGATCAACAATAAAAACATAATCATTATCTAATCTTGATAAATCATCATCACTTTCTTCAGTTAAAAAAGAATAATTTGGAAATTCCTTGCTGATAATTTCTTTTATCAACACGTCACTAGTTTTATCAGCTTCAGTTACAGGCGATTCATCGCTCTTTATTTCAACATGAAAACCTGCATTATAATATTTCATAATGTTTTTCATCGCTTCTTTGCAAGCTAGTAAAGCAATCTCTAATTCTTTTTCAAACATATTCTTCTCCGTTTAAAAAGAGTCATGATATCATGACTCATTTTTATTATTCTGCTTTTCCGTAAGAACCGAATGCTTTTGTCATTTCAGTGACTTTTGCTTTAATTGCTTCGCATCCAGGTTTTAATAATTTACGAGGATCAAATCCTTTTTTTGCTTTATCTTCATCTTTACCAGATAAGATATATTCTCTTGTAGCTGCTTGGAATGCAAGTTGAAGATCTGTATTTACATTGACCTTACTAACTCCACGTTTAATTGCTTCATTAACCATATCGTATGGGATTCCAGTTCCACCATGTAAAACAAGTGGTTTACCATTAGTTGCAACTTGGATTTCATGTAATAAGTCAAGATCTAATCCTTTCCAATCTGCTGGATAGATACCATGAATATTTCCAATACCTGCAGCTAAGAAATCAACACCTAAAGCAGCAATTGTTGCACATTCTTGAGGATCTGCTTTTTCGCCACTACTTGTAACACCATCTTCGGTTCCGCCGATGCCACCAACTTCACATTCAATTGAACAACCATGAGCATGAGCAAGAGCGATTAATTCTTTACTTTTTGCAAGATTTTCTTCAAATGGATAATGTGAACCATCAAACATAACTGAAGTAAATCCAGCTTCGATACATGCTTTTGCTCCGTCATAACTACCATGATCAAGGTGTAATGCAACTGGAACAGTGATTTTTAATGCATCGTGGATATTTTTAACCATATTTGCAACAGTTTTATATCCACACATATATTTTGCTGCACCTTCACTTACTTCAAGAATAACTGGTGACTTTGCAGCTTCACAAGCTTCTAAAATTGATTTTGTCCATTCTAAGTTATTAATATTAAATGCACAAATTGCATAATGACCAGCATGAGCTTTGTTGATCATTTCTGTAGCACTAACTAATGCCATTGATAATTCCTCCTACCTTGTTTTATTAAATATCTCTTTTTGAAGAGGTATCGTAATCAATATCGTCTGAAGAATCTTCGTCACTAAAGTTACCTTGTGCGTCTTCTTCATCTGGATCGTATTCTTCACGATCTCTATTTCCAATAGCTTCTGCATCCATTTCAGCGTAAACATCGTTAATATCCATGTGAACGTTTTCATATTTTTGATTTACTCTTAAGTCCCACTTGTTGTCTTTGACATTAACAAGTCTTCCATCTAAAGAGATATCTGTATAAAAAGATGAGATGCGATCATTTTTTTCAGATTCAGTTAATTCTAATTTTTCAGCAACTTTATCAAATAATTCTGTAAATGATAAAATTGATCCTTCGTTTTTTAAGATGCTGTAAGCTACATCAACCATTGACTCGTTTTTATAATTTTCTTCCATAAATTACCTCACTCAACTAATTATTATAAATTATAATAATTAAAATATCTATTATAATCTAGATAGAACTTCGTCCTTTCCTAGAATATCAATAATGTTAAACATTTCAATGCCATGCATTTGACCAGTTAATTTAATTCTAATTGGCATATATAAATCTTTACCTTTAAATCCTGTTTCACTTTGAATAGATTTAAAGATTGCTTTTACCGAATCCTTATTAATCTCAGTAGTATTTAATAATTTTTCTTTAAACTGTGGTATTACAATTTTTGCACTTTCACTATTAAGAATTGATGTTTCTTCTTCACCAAGTGTGTCTTTTTTAACAACAATATCGTTTAACATAGTAACAATATCTTGTCCAACTTGAATCTCATTTTTGAAAATTAAAGAAATATTTTTTAGAGTATTTTCATCAAAATCCCTGCAGAACTCCACTTTTTTTATAAAAGGAAGGATAAACTCAAAGTATTTCTCGTTGCTTAAGTTCTTGATGTAGGTACTGTTTATCCATAATAATCTCTTGTTGTCAAACATTGATGGAGAAGCACTGAGTCTAGAAGGATCAAATGCCTCGATAGCTTCTTCTTTAGTAAAAATTTCTCTATTGTCTTCGCTAGTCCAGCCTAATAAAACTAAGAAATTGAAGATAGCTTCTGGCAAATAACCTAAGTCTCTATATTGAGACATGAATTGTAAAATGTCATGATCTCTTTTTGATAATTTTTTGCCATTTGGATTAACAATAATTGTCATATGACCAAACTGAGGAGCTTCCCAATTGAAATATTTATAAATTTGTAATTGTTTTGGAGTGTTTGAAAGATGTTCTTCCCCTCTTAAAACATGTGTAATTTCCATTAAATGATCATCGACAACAACTGCAAAATTATATGTTGGGATACCATTGCTTTTCATAATAACAAAATCGCCAATATCACTTGAATTAAAAGAAACATCGCCACGTACTAAATCATGAAATTTGAAAGTGACATTATCTTCCATCTTGAGTCTAATTGTTGGTTTTCTTCCTTCAGCAATATATTTTTGTTTTTCTTCTTCGGTTAAATTCAAACAATGTCTGTTATATTTAAATGATTTAATTCCTCTAGACAATTGTTCTTCTTTCATCTCTTCTAATTCTTCTTCAGAACAATAACATTCATATGCATAACCCATTTCGACTAATTTTTGAGCATACATTTTATATAAATCTAGTTTTTCAGTTTGTCTATAAGGAGCATATTTTGGATTTGGTTTTTCTGTAGATTCATCTGGGATGATACCAAGCCAAATTAAATCGTGAAGTTGTGACTCTTCTGCACCTGGAATATTTCTTTCAATATCAGTATCTTCGATTCTAAAAACAAAATCGCCATCATATTTTTTTGCAAATAGGTAATTAAAAAGTGCACTTCTTGCTCCACCAATATGCAAATATCCGGTAGGAGATGGTGCATATCTAACTCTAACTTTTTTATCCATTAACTTTTTCCTCCAATAAAACTACACAATAAGCTTCAATAGCTTTTCCTTCACCAACAGGGCCAACACCTTCATTAGTTCCGGCTTTTATTGACACTTGCTTTTCATCAATTTTCAAATGAGAAGCAACTGATTTTTTCATTAAACTAATATAATTTTTAAGTTTTGGCCTCTCACAAGACACAAAACAATCAATATTCGATATAGAATACCCAAATTCATCAAGTTTTTTCTTACAATCATCAAGAAAATATGTTGAAGAAATATTTTTGTATTTATCATCACTTGGTGGATAAAAAGTACCCAAATCACCAATATTTAAAGCACCAAAAATTGCTTCAACTATTGCATGAATCAGACAATCTCCATCGCTATGTGACTCAAGACCAAAATCGCATGGAATTTGAACGCCACCTAAAACTAGTGGTAGACCTTCTTTTATTACATGAATATCTTTACTAAAACCAATTCTCATAATTTAAACATTAAATCTGAAGAAGAAAATATCTCCATCTTTTGCAAGATAATCCTTTCCTTCAACTCTAATTTTTCCAGCTTCCTTCAAAGCGCCCTCTGTTTTGTATTCAATAATGTCATCGTAAGTATAAACTTCAGCTTTAATAAAGCCCTTCTTAAAATCAGTATGAATAATTCCAGCACAATCCGGAGCAAGCATACCGTTTTTGAAAGTCCAAGCTCTGACTTCATCTTCACCAACTGTGAAAAATGTGGACAAGTTAAGCAATTTGTAAGCACTTTTGACAAGTTTATCTAAACCACTTGTATCTGTACCTAAAGATTTTAAGAATTCCATTTTTTCTTCTTTTGAATACTTTGACAATTCTGCTTCGATTTCACAACAAACCGCAATTGCTTCTGCATTTTCACTTGCTGCAAAATTTTTCACTCTTTGATAATATTCACAACTATCAAGATCCATCAAATCAGCATCTGAAACATTAGCTACATAAATAATTGGTTTTAGAGTTAAAAAATTAAAGTTTTTTGCAATAACTTTTTCATCTTGAGTCATCTCAAGACCTCTAATTGCCTTTCCTTCTTGAAGCAAATTCTTAATTTTATTAAGTAAATTTACCTCAATCATGCTATCTTTATCTTTTGAGATTCTTGCCTTGTTTTCAATTTTCGATAATCTATTAGTTGCAGTATCTAAATCTGCCATAACTAATTCCAAATTGATGATTTCAATATCACGAATTGGGTCAACAGTATTTTCAACATGAATAATTTCGTTACTATCAAAACATCTAACTACTTCGATAATGGCATCAGTCTCTCTAATATGAGATAAAAATTGATTACCTAGGCCTTCGCCTTTGCTTGCGCCCTTAACAAGGCCAGCGATATCACAAAATTCAAAAGTTGTATAAATTGTTTTTCTTGGATGAAACAATTCAACTAAGTGATCAACACGTTCATCAGGAACGATGACAGTACCAACATTTGGTTTAATAGTTGCAAATGGATAATTTGCTGCTTCTACATTGCTATTTGTAATTGCGTTGAATAATGTTGATTTTCCAACGTTTGGAAGTCCTACAATGCCTGCTTTTAAACT
>CAMESA010000069.1 GCA_945935945.1 uncultured Mollicutes bacterium
GACTTCACCACGGCAAATCCAGACTTTGACACCTAATTTTCCATAAGTTGTCATTGCTTCTCTTTGTGAGTAATCAATATCACTTGTTAATGTATTGATTGCCATAGTTCCTTCTTTATATCCTTCAGTTCTAGCAATATCAGCACCAGCTAAACGACCAGAAACTGCAGTTTTACAACCTTTAGCTCCTGCTTTTCTAACTTGAGCGATTGCTTTCTTTTGAACGATTCTGAAGCTTGCACGAGCTTCAAGTTGTGCGCAAATTGAATCAGCAACGATTCTTGCATCAAGGTATGGTTGTTTAACTTCAACAACGTCAATCTTGACTGCGCAATTTAACATTTTGACAAGGTTTTCAGTTAATTTGTTAATATTTTCACCTTTTTGTCCGATAACTGTACCAGGTTTTGCAACGAAGACGATTACACGAACGAAATAACCTTTATCATTTTTCTTTCTTTCGATTTCGATATGAGATAATTGTGAATCTCTACCGATTTTCTTTTCTAAGAATTCTCTGATCTTAATATCTTCAGCTAAGAAACGGGAATAATCTTTATCAGAAGCATACCATCTTGAGTTCCAGTTTTTATTAAGACCAACTCTCATTCCTACTGGATTAACTTTTTGACCCATATTAACTACTCCTTGATTCTTTCTTTAACTGTAACGTAGATGTTACAGAATCTCTTGACTAAACCGCTTGCACTTCCTCTAGCTCTTGGAAGATATCTTTTCATTTTTACACTATCACTTGCTTGAATTGATGCGACGTATAATTTTTCGCCATCTAATCCGAAGTTATTTGTTGCATTTGCCATTGCTGATTTAATAACTTTAGCTACTGCTGTACTTACTGAGTGATGTGAATTGAATAAGATTCCGAGTGCTTCGTCACAATCTTTTCCTCTGACAAGATCAATGACTAATCTACATTTTCTTGGAGTACATTTGACATTGATTGCTTTTGCTGTTGCGCTTGTGACTACTGGTTTTACAACCTTTGGTTCTTCTTTCTTTTCTTCTTTAACAGCTTTTGGTTTTCTTGTGCGTTTTGCAGGAGCTTTAACTTCTTCAACTGTTTCAGTTGCTACAGTTTCTTCTGCTTTAGCTTCTTCAGCTGCAGCTTTCTTAGTTGTTTTTGCTTTAGTTGTTGTTGATTTTTTAGCTGTTGTCTTTTTAGGAGCTTTTACTTTAGCTTCAGTTTCTACAGTTTCGACTGTTTCTGTAGTTTTCTTTGTTTCTGCCATCATCTATCCTCCTAACTATTTCTTGATACCAGCTGCTTTCATTGCTGCTGCCTTATCTTCAGCGTTATTACCGAAGTGACCTTTGTATGTTCTTGTTGGAGCAAATTCACCAAGTTTGTGTCCGACCATATCTTCAGTTACATAAACTGTAATGAATGCATGTCCGTTATAAACAGCGAAAGTGTGTTCAACAAATTCTGGGAAAATTGTACTTCTTCTTGACCATGTCTTAATGACTGCTTTTTTGTTTGATGCGTTTAATGCTTCAACTTTTTTCATTAAGCTTTCATCAACAAATGGTCCCTTTTTTAAACTACGTGCCATTTTATTCCACTCCTTTCACTATCCATTCTTTCTCTTAATAATAAGCTTTGAACTTGCTTTCTTAACTTTTCTTGTCTTGACACCAAGAGCTCTCTTACCCCAAGGTGTACGAGGTGCATCTCTACCGACAGGACATTTACCTTCACCACCACCGTGTGGGTGATCTGGTGGGTTCATTGCGCTACCTCTAACTGTTGGTCTAGTACCTAACCATCTAGTTTTACCAGCTTTACCTAAGTTAATAAGGTTGCAATCTTCGTTACCAACTACACCGACTGTTGCCTTACATTCACCAAGTAATTTTCTTGTTTCACCTGATTGAAGTCTGACGATGACATATTTACCATCTTTACCTAAGATTTGAGCTGAACAACCAGCACTTCTACAAAGTTGTCCACCTTTCTTTGGCATTAATTCAACGTTGTGAACAAATGTACCTTCAGGAATGTTTTTAAGTAATAATGCATTACCTACAACAATATCGACTTCATCGCCAGAAACAATTTTGTCTCCAACTTTTAATCCTTTTGGTTGGATAATGTATCTTTTTTCACCATCGAAGTAATTAATTAATGCGATGTGAGCATTTCTGTTTGGATCGTACTCAATAGCTGCTACTCTACCAACTATGCCATCTTTATTTCTCTTGAAATCGATGATTCTGTACTTTCTTTTGTTTCCGCCGCCTATATGACGAGTTGTGATAACACCTTGTTGGTTTCTACCACCACTCTTTTTAAGTGTAACGACTAAACTTTTTTCAGGAGTAGATTTTGTAATCTCTTCAAAACTTAATGTTGTCATTGCACGTCTTGAAGGAGTATATGGTTTATAATTCTTAATAGACATTTTTAATCTCCTATATATAAGTTAATCGACTATTCTGCGTAAAGGTTAATTGTTTCGCCTTCTTTAATAGTGACAATTGCTTTTTTATAAGCACTTAATGAACCTTTATAACGTGTTCCTCTTGAAAGTAATTTTGCAGGAACATTAATTACGTTTACGCCAGTAACGTGGACGTTATAAATGTTTTGAATAGCGTTTTTAATTTGAATTTTGTTAGCACCTTTTTTTACAACAAATGTGTATTTGTTATCTTCGCTTGAAGCTGTGACACTTTTTTCAGTGATTACTGGTCTGATAATTACATCAAAGTCAGCAATTGATGCTCTCTTTGTGACGTTTTCGTTAGCCATTATTTGAGAACCTCCTCGATTTTCTTAACATCATCAGCAACGACCAAGACTTTTGCAAAGTTTAATAAGTCATAAACGCTGATATTTCCAACTGTTCTAAATCCAACATTGCTGAGGTTGCCAGCTGCTTGATAAACGAGTGGATCACTTGTAATAATAAGTGTTTTAGCGTTTTCAAGTTTTAATGCTTTAAGAACTGCGACCATTTCTTTTGTCTTACCTGAAACTTTTAATGAATCAAGAACGACTAAGTCTTCTTTTGCTTTAAGTGAGAATGCACTCTTTAAAGCAAGTTTGTGTTGTTTTTTGTTTTGTTTGATTTTGAAATTTTGAATTCCTGTTGGGCCAAATACTGTTCCGCCGCCAACCCAGATAGGTGAACGTGTTGAACCAGCTCTAGCTCTACCAGTTCCTTTTTGTCTCCAAGGTTTCTTACCACCGCCGCTAACTTCGAATCTTTTCTTTGTTTTAGCTGTTGCTTGACGTGAATTTGCTTCGCTAACTAAGACTGCATCGAACATGACTTGTTGATGAGGCTCAATTCCGAATACATTTTCAGAAACGCTAAGTGAGGAAACTTCAGTACCATCTTGGGAATAGACTTTTAAATTTAAATCTGCCATAAGTTTCTCCCTTCTTATTCAGCTGTTTCAGCCTTTACACTTCTGTCGATTACTGGTTTGACAGCATATTTTTGTAAGCTTGCTTTAACTGCTGATCTAATCTTAACAATTGATTTCTTTGCTCCAGGTACGCCACCTCTAACGAGGATGTAACCTTTTTCAGCATCTGTTTTAACAATAATTTGATTTAAAACTGTTGCGCTTTGATTTCCCATGTGTCCTGACATCTTTTTGCCTGGAATAACACGGTTGTTGCATCTACCATTGTTAGCAAATGAACCTTGACCTCTGTGGTATCCGCTTCCGTGTCCTTTAGGTCCAATTTTGTGTCCCCATCTTTTAATGACACCAGCATAACCTCTACCTTTACTCTTTCCGATGATGTCGACGATTTCGCCTGCTTGGAATAAGTCGGCTTTAATTTCTTGTCCAACTTCGTATCCATTCATTTCATCACCTTTAAGTTCAAATAAGAATTCTTTTGTAGTTGTGTTAGCTTTAGCGAAAATGCCTTGTCTTGCTTTAGTTAATCTTGAAGCTTTCTTTTCTTCGTAACCAACTTGAATAGCATCATAACCATCTCTTTCAACTGTTTTCTTTAAAGTAACGACGTTTGGTAAGACTTCAATAACAGTAACAGCATACATTGTTCCATCTTCTGTGTAGACTTGAGTCATACCCATCTTTCTACCGATGATTTCTTTCATGTGTCTTACCTCCCTATAACTTCATATCAATATCAACACCACTTGGGAGATCCAATCTTCTTAATGCATCGATTGTCTCGTTGTTTGGATTTTGAATATCGATAATTCTCTTATGAGTTCTGATTTCGAATTGTTCACGTGAATCTTTGTCTTTGTGAACACCTCTTAAGATTGTGTAAACTTGTTTTTCCGTTGGTAATGGAATAGGTCCGATTACACGAGCACCTGTTTTTGTAATTGCATTTACAATCTTTGAAACACTCATATCAAGTACTTTGTGATCATAAGCTTGTAAACGAACTCTAATCTTTTTGA
Source organism: uncultured Mollicutes bacterium (assembly GCA_945935945.1). The sequence continues at coordinate 4,419 of CAMESA010000069.1, forward strand.
CTTTTGCCATGAATTCTTCTCCTTTCACTACTTACAAGTTATTAGCTCTGTGCGAATTCCCTGACCATCTCATGACAACGCTTGTGGGTGTATCAGCAACCTCGCACTTCATTGCTTTTTGTAAGCCTCAAAATTGTACTATAAAGAAAGCTCTATAGTCAACACATTTTTACCATTTTTTTCATTATTTTATCGAGCCTAAAAAACTCGCAAAAAATTGATGTTTTTTGCATAAAAATTGATAAAAAATCGCTATTTTATATTAAAAATTTCAGTTTTTGTTACTCTGATTGATTCAGAGATTTCCATATTATTAAGAGCAATTTTTGCAACATCTTCCCATGGAGTATTTTGGTACACAACTTCATTAACAATTAACCAAAATTGTTTAAAAATTTGATGAAAAACAACTTTTTTATCTAATTCGTTATTGCCTTTTTTAGTAGTCAAATACATATACCACAAGAAATATAATTTAATAAAAATTGGCAATTTGAACTTAATATTATTAGCATATGAGTAGAGTTTTGCTATGGCATAACCAGATAAAAATGATTGAACAAATGAAAAAGTTGCACCACTGCCCGTTATCGATTCTTCTCTTTGCCTATAGAAATATAAACGGTCATTTATGCACATTATTTTATTAGCTTTAGCAAAAATCATGTATGAAAAAACAAAGTCTTCAATAACTTTTTTATTGTCGATAAATTCAATTTTGCTATTTATCAAAAAAGATCTTTTCACTAATTTAAGCCATGCATAAGAACGAATACCAATATCATTCATTAGCATTTTAAGTGCTTTTTTTGAACTTATTAGTTTATTTGGAGCTAAAAATGAAGAAATAAACTTAGAGGTTTTTCCATTTTTATACATAAAATAATTGCAGCAAACCACATCTGCACGAGATTCTTCTGCTTTATTGTATAAATTCAATAAATAATTTTTATCTACAAAATCATCGCCGTCAACAAAAGCAACATATTCACCTCTTGCTTTTTTTTAGTCCATCATTCCTTGTAAAAGATAAATTTCTATTATTTACATCAAGTCGAACAAAAATATCAGGTCTTAAACTAACAAACCTATCAATAATTGATGGAGAAGTATCGTTTGGAGAATCGCTAACGCAAATAACTTCATACCTTTTTGAAAAAGTTTGGTACAAAAGTGA
>CAMESA010000070.1 GCA_945935945.1 uncultured Mollicutes bacterium
GAAAATATAGGACGATAATATATAATTAATCGAGGTAATTACTATGGATTTAAAAGAGAAGAAATTAGAGTCAACAACCCTTTATGAGGGGAAAATCATCGATGTTTATAAGGATAAAGTTTTATGTCCAAATGGGCATATTAGTTATCGTGAATATATTAAACATTGTAAGGCAAGTTGTGTTATTGCAAAAAAAGATAATGGAAATTATATTCTAGAAAAACAATATCGATATCCTTACGATGAAGTAATTATTGAGTTTCCAGCTGGAAAATGTGATTTAAATGAAGATCCAGAAGTTACAGCAATTAGAGAATTAGAAGAAGAAACTGGATATAAAACAAATAACATTAAGTATTTAGGTAAAATTTATCCAACTTGTGCTTATAGCGATGAAGTTATTTATTGTTATTACGCCGACTCACTTGAAGTAAGAAAAACACATCTTGATGAGAACGAATTTGTCGAAGTATTTGAAGCTTCGTATGATGAAATTAAAAAAATGATTCGCGACGGCGATATAAAAGATGCTAAAACTATTGCATGTTTTGCGTTTTTGGAGGCTAATAAATGAGACTTGTCGAAGTTACAGAAATGAACAAAACTTATGAAAAGTTTAAATTAGATAATGTCAGTTTTCATCTCGAATCTGGACACATCTATGGTTTTATTGGCGCTAATGGAAGTGGAAAATCTACAACCATGAAGGGCATGACAGGTTTAATCAACCTTGATAGTGGTTCAGTTTTGATGAACGGGAAGAGTATTTATGAATTATCAAGTGTAGAGAAAGAAAAAATTGGCTTTACAATGGACGAAATTTGTCTACCAGATAATTTAAAAGTTAATTCTTTAAACAAAATCTTTAAAAGTACATTTGATAACTGGGATGAAAATGTGTTTTTCGGCTTTTTAAAAAGTTTTAACATCGACACATCTAAAAAAATCAAAGAATTATCAAAAGGAATGAAAGCAAAATTCAATATTGCAATTTCTTTATCTCATAATGCAAATATTTTAATTCTTGATGAGCCAATGAACGGGTTAGATCCTGTTGCAAGAGATGAATTTTGTGAATTACTTTCTAACTTTATTTTAGATGGTGAAGACAGAACAATTTTGATAAGTTCACACATTATTTCTGATCTTGAGAAAATTTGTACTGACTTTATTTTCATCAACGAAGGAAAAATAATTATTCAAGAAAAGAAATCAATACTTGATAACAACTTTATAAAAATAAATGTTTCAGAAGAGGAGTTTGAAAACATCGATAGACATAAAATTATTAGATACAAAAGAGCAATTAATTCCTATGATATCTTGGCTTTAAAAGAAAATTCTGAATATTTTGCTAATTGTGAATCTGCAAATGCTGAAGACTTTTTAGTATTTATGATTAGAGGTAAAACTATATGAAGAAATTCAAAGGATTATTATATAAAGATTTACTCCAAAGCAAATCAGTATTCGTTATAACTGTTTTTATCTCAATCCTTTTTGGCGCAATCTTTTTATCACAAATTTTGACAACTTTAAATGGCTATACTGATGGAGATACAGTTGTTTCTGATTTTGAAGCATTTCAAAATAGCATGTTAGCTTCATCATTTTATTTACCATATTTGGCATTTATTTCATGTTTAGTCACATTAACTAACGCAGAACTTGATGAAAAATGTAATTTTGACAAATTTATCATCTCTAGCGGCTTAAAAAGAGAAATAATCGTTCAAGAAAAAATAATTTGTGGTTTTATTTATTCTATTGTTCCATTTATTACAATTCTAATTTGCGGATTTTCCTTATTAATTCCGCAAAACCCTGAAGTTTCAATTCTCCATTCCATCTTTATAATTATTTTATCAATGTCAAATTTCATAATGATAATTCCTTTAGCTGAATTAATTGTCGTTTTCCTAGGTAGTTACAAAGCAAAACAATTTGGCACATTAATTGCTCTTGGAGTTGTTCTTCTTGGAATGGGTGTTTCAATTCTTTACTTTATTTTTGGCTTAGCAAATCATTTATATGGCGCATTAATTTCTGTTGGATATTTAATAGTTTCATTGGTTTTAGGTTTTGTATTCTATAAAGTTGCACTCAAAAAATACAAATTAAAAGATTTCTAATCATAAATTTAATATTTTTATACTTCGTTTTAAATTAATAGCGAGGTATTTTATTTTTAATTAAATCAAAAAAATTTGAATCAATTTCTTGTATTTTTGTAAGACAAGATGAATTTATGCCGAAAATTCCTTTTCCTTTTATATATATAGAGGAATTTTGTGAATAAATATTTCCTTTAACTTCTAAATCTTCTTTAATATTTTCAAAATTTGATAAATTAATTGAATTTTTATCACTAAATACAAAATCTAATGTAACATTTAAATCTGATGATATATCTTTAGATGTCAAAATTGATCTTATTGTATCTTTAATTTGAATTGAAAAAGTTAGTGAAGAACTAGAAATTTTAGTAGCTAATATGTCTTTTTTTGCCTGTGAAAAGGATAGTTTGCTAAATTTTTTTAGTAGTAAAGAATCGTTTTCGATTGAATACAAAGCAACTTTAAAACTAACAAGAAAATATCTTTTATTTATTTCTAGGAAAACTTTATATTTGTCTCCTTGAATAAAGTATGAAAGCATTGAACCTTTATTTTTATTAGTCATTTTTATTTTCCTCATCAATTGAAAAAAGTGTATTTAGAAGATCAAAACCCTTCTTAAAAGCTTCAGGTGATTTGATGTAAAATAGTGAAATTTTGCTACCATCGTTAAGTTCTATTTTGACTCTTGAAAAAGAAATAATTGTTGAAAAAATATTCTTTGGAATTTCAATATTTTTAATATCTTTGAAGTTATATTTTCTTGAAGTTTTCTCAAAAACCCTGCAGAACTCAACTATTTTTGTCGAAATTTGAATTTTTACTTGTTGTTGTGGGATTAAAAAATAATGAATTAAACATGTTAAAGAAAACAAAAAAACAAGTGAAATAAGTATAAAAACTATAATCAAAAATGGGTCTTGTCTAAGAATAATTCCACTTACTAAAGAGACACTTTGAATGATTAAACAAATGATAATGACAGGAACAAAAAGTCCAAGATAAATTCTATCTTTTTTACTAGATTCGTTAATTACGTTTTCAATATCGCTGTTAATTTTTGAATTCATATAAATAAAATTATACATTTTTCTTTCTTAAATTTGTTAAAAGAGACGAAAAAAATCAAAAAATGTAGGAATTATTCGAAAAACTTTATTTATTAATCGGTTTTAATAATGATATAATTTTAATGTATGGAAAAAGCGACAAGAAGTATTTTAGTTATTGAAGATGACAAAGCGACTCTAAATAAGATAAAAAATCAACTTAAAGAACTTAATTATAAAGTTGCGTGCGTAATGACAGCTCAAGAAGGCGTTGATTACTGCATTAAAAACATAGTTGATTTGATTTTACTTGATTTAGGTCTTCCTGATAAAGATGGAATGTATGTTATCGAAACAGTTAGATCATTTAATAATACACTTCCGATAATTGTTGTAAGTGGAAGAACGACAACTGAATCTAAAGTTCTTGCTCTTGATGCAGGCGCAAACGATTACATGACAAAACCATTTAGTATGGATGAGTTACTCGCAAGAATTAGAAAAGAACTTAGAAATACTTACACCGAAGAAAAACATTTGTTCATCAATGGTAATTTAACTATTGATTACGATGCAAAAACAATATTCGTTAATGGTGTTGAAGTTCATTTCACTAATTTCGAATTTAAAATTGTTACATTATTAGCAAATAATCTTGGAAAAACTCTTGCTTACGATTACATTATCAATCATGTTTGGGGTAAAGATGGCCAAGATCAAAATGGATTACGAGTCTTCATGGCTGGTATTAGAAAGAAAATTTCTAGAGATCCAAAATCCGCTAAATTAATTAGAACAGATATCGGTAGCGGATACAGAATGAACAAAATTAATTAAGTAATTAATTTATTTATTAAATATAAGGGGCAAATTTTTGAAAAAAGGACAAAAATTTGCTTTTTATTTTTAAAAGAGTATATTTAAACATTAAATTATGAAAAACTTTAGTGGCCGAATACTTATCTTAATTGCTGTCATACTTGGTGTATGCTCTTTGTTTGCGGATTTAGGAATCACTATTTTTTACATTTGGACAAAATTTGAGATTGTTATCGCTGAATTGAGCGCACCAAATGCAATTTTTGATTATATTGGATTAGTAATTCATGTTTTTTCGATTCTATTTTTTATCATTACTCTCATTTTATGTATTAAAAATGTAATTTTAGCAAATAGCATGAAAAATAATCTTTACTTATCAATTATCTCTTTGTCAGTTGTAATTTTCTCTTATCTATTTAATATATTAGTCCCTGGAATCGTTTTATTTGATTCTGTGCCATTTTTAACTTCATTATTTGCAATCAAAACAGTGGTAAATTTGATGCTAATGATTGGAAGTTTTTTAAATTATCGTAGAGATTGTAGAAATTAATTAACAAATTTCTTGCATTAAATTCAGTAAATATATAATATTATTTCGGTAATAATTTACCGATTTAGGATTTTATATGGGAACTTTATTAACAAAGAATCAATTAAGAAGATTACCAAATTATCTTCATCTATTAAAAAACTTAAAAACTAGTGGCATTAAATATATTAGTTGTCAAACTATTGCTGATTGTTTAGATCTAAATAAAGAACAAGTCAGAAAAGATATTGCCCTTATTTCATCAACTGATGGTGTACCAAATAAAGGTAGAGAAGTTAGCACCTTGATTAATGACATAGAAACAATTTTAGGTTACAAAACCAATACAAATGCAGTTTTGATTGGTGCTGGTAGCTTAGGAACTGCACTTTGTTACTACAAAGGATTTGAAAACTATGGATTAAATATTGTTGCTGCTTTTGACAAATATCCATCAAATATTGGAAAAAAAGTTGGAAATGTACCTTTATTTAACATAAATGAACTTGATGCAAAGTTCTTAGCAGAGTTAAATGCTGAAATAGGTATTATATGCGTTCCAGATAAATTTGCTCAAGAAGTTGCTGATCAATTAATAAAATCAAACATTCAAGCAATTTGGAATCTAGCACCAACAAAAATAAACGCGCCAAAAGATATTATTGTATTAGATAGTGACCTAGCTAGCGCTCTAGCTGTCTTATCACATGAATTATACTTAAAAAAACAAGAGGAGAAATAGTAAATGGAAAAAGTATTAGACCCAATCGCTGTAAAAGAAGTCAATGAATTAGTTCAAAAAGGCTTAGTTTGTCTTGATGAATTTAGAGGTTTAAGTCAAGAACAAGTTGATTACATCGTCGCAAAAGTATCAACAAGCGTTTTAGACCACCATGAATATTTAGCTAGAATTGCTATTGAAGAGACAAAAAGAGGTGTTTTTGAAGATAAATGTACAAAAAACTTATTTGC
>CAMESA010000071.1 GCA_945935945.1 uncultured Mollicutes bacterium
ACATTTCATATTTATTTATTTTATCAAAAAGTATTAACTTAGTATATATTTTTACGCTTTTTAGCACTAAAAAAAAGACCATTTCTGGTCTTTTCTTAGTTTTTAAATAATTACTATTTAATGATTTCGCTAACAGTTCCAGCACCAACTGTTCTACCACCTTCACGGATGGAGAATTTAGTACCTTTTTCAACAGCGATTGGGTGAATTAATTCAACTGTGAAGCTGACATTATCACCTGGCATAACCATTTCAGTTCCTTCTGGAAGAGTGATTGTACCAGTAATATCGGTTGTATGGAAGAAGAATTGAGGTCTATAGTTGCTTAAGAAAGCAGTATGTCTTCCACCTTCTTCTTTAGTAAGAATATAGCAAGAACATGTGAATTTTGAATGTGGGGTGATTGATCCAGGTTTAGCAAGAACTTGTCCTCTAACGACTTGATCTCTGTTAACACCTCTTAAAAGGATACCAGCATTATCTCCTGATTCAGCAAAATCAAGAGTTTTTCTAAACATTTCAATACCAGTAACAACTGATGAAATTGTAGGTTTGATACCAACGATTTCAACAGCATCGTTCATTTTAACGATACCTCTTTCAACTCTACCAGTAACGACTGTTCCACGGCCTGTAATGGTCATAACATCTTCGATTGGCATTAAGAATGGTTTATCATTATCTCTTACTGGATCTGGGAAGTAGCTATCAACTGCATCCATTAATTCCATAATTGATTTTTCAGCTTCTGGATCTCCATCAAGAGCTTGTCTAGCACTACCTCTAATAATTGGGGTATCATCTCCTGGGAATCCATATTTGCTTAATAAGTCTCTAACATCCATTTCGACAAGGTCGATTAATTCTGGGTCATCAACTAAATCAGTTTTGTTTAAATAAACAATAATGTATGGAACACCAACTTGTTTAGCAAGAAGAATGTGTTCTCTTGTTTGTGGCATAACACCATCTGTAGCTGCAACGACAAGAATAGCACCATCCATTTGAGCAGCACCAGTAATCATGTTTTTAACATAGTCTGCGTGCCCTGGACAGTCAACGTGAGCATAATGTCTCTTTGCTGTTTCGTATTCAATGTGAGCAGTATTAATTGTAATACCTCTAGCCTTTTCTTCTGGAGCGCTATCGATTTGATCGTAGTCTTCAGCTTTAGCTAAACCTTGTTTTGAAAGGACGTGGGTGATAGCAGCAGTTAAAGTTGTTTTTCCGTGGTCAACGTGACCGATGGTACCAATATTAAGGTGGGTCTTGCTTCTATCAAATTTTTGCTTTGCCATATAATATTTTTCCTCCTAAAATTATTTTTGCACTCTGCAATAAAAATATTCTAATTTATTTTAAAGCAATATTCAATAATTTATGAAATAAATCATTGATTATTAAAGGGGAATTTCACCCCTTAAAGTAACTTATTTTACGCCAGAATTCTTGACAATTTCGTCTTGAACGAATTTTGGAACTTGGCCGAAATGATCAAATGTCATAGTGTAAGCGCCTCTACCTTGTGTGAAGCTACGTAAATCTGTAACGTAACCAAACATTTCAGCAAGTGGTACTTCGGCTTCGACAATCTTTGCATTTCCTCTTTGTGATTCACCAGTCATATTACCTCTTCTACGGCTAATATCACCAATAACATCACCATAGTATTGCTCTGGAACTGTAACCTCAATTCTCATAATAGGTTCAAGAATTACAGGAGCACACTTTTTAGCAGCTTCTTTTAAAGCCATACTAGCAGCAATCTTGTAAGCAGCTTCACTACTATCAACTTCGTGGCTACTTCCATCATGAAGTGTAGCTTTAATATCAACAACTGGATATCCAGCAATAAGACCTCTATCAAGAGCTGCAATTAAACCATCTTGTGTTGGCTTAATATATTCTTTTGGAACGCTACCACCAACGACAGCGTTGACGAATTCAAATCCTTTTCCTGGGTTTGGTTCAAAATCAATTACGACGTGACCATATTGTCCACGACCACCAGATTGTTTAATATATTTACCTTCGCAATCACCTTCTTTAGTAATTGTTTCACGATATCCAACTTGTGGTTTACCAACATTAACTTGAACATTAAATTCTCTCTTCATACGGTCAACAATAATGTCAAGGTGAAGTTCACCAACACCAGCGATAATTGTTTGTCCAGTTTCTTCATTTGTATGAACTTTGAATGTTGGATCTTCTTCAGCTAATTTTTGAAGAGCGATTGACATTTTTTCTTGATCAGCTTTAGTTTTTGGTTCAACAGCTTCTTCAATAACTGGTTCTGGGAATTCCATCTTTTCAAGGATAACATCGAGATTTTCATCACATAATGTTTCACCAGTTGTTGTATTCTTTAAACCAATAATAGCACCAATTTCACCAGCATGAAGTGCTTCAACTTCTTGTCTATGATTTGAATGCATTAAAACTAAACGAGCAATTCTTTCTTTACAATTTTTATTTGAGTTAAGAACGTAACTACCAGATTTTAAGACACCACTATAAACTCTAACATAGGCAAGTCTTCCAATAAATGGATCAGTAGCAATCTTAAATGCTAAAGCCATTAAAGGTTCTTTATCATCTGGTTTACAAATATATTCTTCTCCAGTTGGAGTTTCACCTTTTGCAGGAGCAATTTCAAGTGGACTTGGAAGGTAATCAACAACACCATCAAGTAATAATTGAACACCTTTATTCTTGTAAGCACTTCCAGCAAATACTGGGAAGAATTCACCAGTTAATACTGATTTTTTGATGACAGCTTTAATTTCTTCGACTGTTGGTTCTTCACCTTCAAGTACTTTCATCATTAAATCATCATCAAATGCAGCAAGAGCTTCAATCAATTCAGCTCTTAATAATTCACATTTATCTTTTAAATTAGCAGGAATTTCAATTTTAACTGGATCTTGGTTCTTTTCATTACAATTTGAGTAATCCCAAGCTTCCATCTTAATAAGATCGATAATTCCGCTTAATGTATCACTAATTCCAATTGGATATTGAACAGCTTTTGCAACAACACCTAGTTTTTCATGAATTGATTCAACACTCATATCGAAGTCAGCACCAATTGCATCAAGTTTATTAACAAAAACGATACGAGGAACGTTATATTTACTAGCTTGTCTCCAAACTGTTTCTGTTTGTGGTTCGACACCATTTTTACCATCAAGGACAGTAACTGCACCATCAAGAACTCTTAATGAACGTTCAACTTCAACTGTAAAGTCGACGTGCCCAGGAGTATCGATAATATTAATTCTATTACCTTTCCAGAAGCAAGTTGTAGCGGCACTAGTGATTGTAATACCTCTTTCTTGTTCTTGAGCCATCCAGTCCATTGTGGCTGCACCTTCGTGAGTTTCACCAATTTTGTGAATCTTATGTGTGAAGAATAAAATACGTTCTGTTGTGGTAGTTTTTCCGGCATCAATATGTGCCATAATACCAATATTACGAGTATGCTCTAAATCGTATTCTCTTTCAGCCATAATTTTCTCCTAAATTACCACTTATAATGTGCGTAAGCTTTATTAGCTTCAGCCATTTTGTGAGTATCTTCTCTTTTCTTAACTGATGCACCAGTTCCGTTAGCTGCATCAATAATTTCGTTACAAAGTTTGTCTTCCATGGTCTTTTCTTTTCTTAAACGAGCATAGGTGACAAGCCATCTTAAACCTAAAGTAACTTTTCTTTCTTTGCTTACTTCAGTTGGAACTTGGAAGTTAGCAGCACCAATTCTTTTAGCTTTAAGTTCAACTTCTGGCATGATGTTATTAATAGCTGTTGCAAAGACATCCATGGCAGGTTTTCCAGTAACTTTTTCAATTTTAGCAAATGCACCATATAAAATTTGTTGTGCAGTGCTCTTTTTACCATCAATCATAATTTTGTTAATTAATTTTGTAACTAACTTTGTGTTATAAATTGGATCTGGTAAAACATCTCTTTTAACTACATTTCCCTTACGTGGCATAACATTTCCTCCCTAATACTATTCTTTTGATTTAGGTTTCTTAGTACCATATAAGGATCTTCCTTGTCTACGTGATTCAATACCAGCGCAGTCTAAACATCCTCTAATAATATGATATCTAACACCTGGGAGGTCTTTAACTCTTCCTCCACGGATCATAACTGTTGAGTGTTCTTGTAAGTTATGTCCTTCTCCTCCAATATAAGCAGTGACTTCGTAGCCGTTGCTTAACTTAACTCTGGCGTACTTTCTTAAAGCTGAGTTAGGTTTTTTAGGGGTCATTGTACCAACACGGGTACAGACACCTCTCTTTTGAGCACTATTTTGATTTGTTTCTTTCTTCTTTAATGAGTCAAATCTTTTTAATAATGCTGGTGCCTTTGACTTGAATTGATTCTTTTCTCTTCCTTGTCTAACTAATTGATTAATAGTTGGCATCTTCATTCTCCTTTCATATACACATTACCCGGTGTATCAATATATACCGAATAAAAAAAGTTTTTCAACCTTAATAAGAATAACAAAATGAATATTAATGTGCAATACTTTTTTATTCTTTTAGTTATTTTTACTAATATTTTAAAAACTTTTTTTAAATTTTCTAAGTTTAATTAACCAAAAATTGTGTCCACCCACTCAGGATGGTCAACAAAAGGATTTCTATTTTTTTGAACTGAAGATTCAACTTTATTGTTTCTTAATACTTCGTATTCGTCAACTGGATCAGCTTTATGCCATTCAATCATTGTTTTAATACTCTCTGCAACATTAGTAATTGGGGTGTTACGCTCAGCAAAATAAACAGTCCACATATAGAAAACTATACGAGCACAATCACCTTTTATTGAGTCAAGTGGTTCAAAATAACTAGAAGTAGTTTTGGCATAATTAATACCATTGTAAGTTTCAACACTTCCGGAAGGACAATTACCGAATTTTAAGTTTCCTCTTGTAGAATTTGTTTTTACATATGTAGGTCTAATATGAAGAGCATCACAACCTCCACCACTTTTTCCATATAAACCACCACTTAAAGATTGAGGCCAAACATGTTCTCTGTTCCATTCTCCAGAACTTTGTTTCTTAACACTTTGCCTTGTATAAAAATAGACCATATTTGAAGAATCATTTGGGTCTTCATCAGCTTCTTGTAAAAAATTAGATAATCCAGAAGAATATGAAATTTGAGCTTTAGGTAGACAAAGAGTAGTTAAAGCTTTTCTTAAAGTTCCATTCATTCCTCCAGTCATTGTAGAACTAATTGAAGAATAATATGCTCCAAAATCGCTCCCACCAATTTCACTACCTTCACTTGTAGATCCATTATTTCCACCATTTTCGTTTTCATTATTATTTTCATTTTCATTATTATTTTCGTTTTCAATAGCAGTTTTACCATTTAATGAATAAATATATCCTTGGTATAATTCAGCCTTTTTACCTTGATAATTTTGTAAATGAGAATATAAGATTACATTATCTCCAACT
>CAMESA010000072.1 GCA_945935945.1 uncultured Mollicutes bacterium
GATGTTGATATGTCTTATTTTCTAATTTTTCTAAAATAGTTGTCAAATTACAACAAAAAGCTAGTTCAAATCGAACCAGCTTTTCTTTATGGCATGTATTTGAACGTATATTTTTATAAACATCAATCATTTTATCGATTGATAAAATATCTTTATAACATACTGCCATTATTTCATTCCTACAGATTCTAACTGATAATCTCCGTCTTGGGCTTGATAAGTATAAACCTGTAATGTTCCTTGATCTAACATCTCATTTAATTCATCTTCTTGATATGTTCCTATTTCTTTTCCATTTAAATCATATAATGTTTCATTTTCAATATATCCTGCTTTGACATTTAAAGTAAGTGTCTCTTCATTATTACTATATCCATATAACTTAGATACATATTTCTTACTATCACACTTTACTTTCTTTCTTGTTAATTGATCTCTATTTAATTCATATGCATATCCTTCATATACATAATCTTCAAATGCTTCTGGTATATCTTCATTCTTTAATATCTTTTCTGCACTCTTTATATAATCATCTTTTGTAATTTCATTTTCTAATATTTTATCTTTCTTCATCTGTCCAAAGATTAAATATAGTAGTATGTGTATAATCCACTCTCTTTATCATTACTGTTCACTGTAATTGTCATCGTATCATCATTCGGTGTTAATGTAATATCAGTTAAAGTTGGTTCTGTTCCGTCAATCATATATGCATTACTACATTTTGTATTTTCATTTCCTTTTCTATCTGTTGCTTTGATACATACTTTCTGTCCTTTGCTGTTACTACTAAACTGTACATGTCCTACTCCTTCAGTAAGTTCTAGTTCTTCTGTTGGAGTACAATTTGTTTCAGTAGTTGTACAGTATAATGCTTCTTTAACTTGATCATTATCTGTTATTTTTGAATCAATTGTTAATCCTTGATACCAATTATTCTCTCCAGTTTGATGATCTCCTAAAGATAATTGGATATTTGGTTTTGTTTTATCATCTGTTTTCACAGTTTTACTTGAAAAGACTACTTCTCCACTTACATCTTCTGCTTTTACATAAATTGTATATTCTGTATTTGGTTTTAAATCATAGAATGTATAATTTTTATCTGTTTTCTCATACCATTTATCATTGTCTAGTGAGAAATAATATTTAATTGCGTTTGTCGCATTTATGGTTGTAGCCAGACTCGTTTCTTCAGTTTGGATATCAATTCCTTGAATTCCTAAATCACCCATTTCTGGTAAGTCTGCTCCAGCAAAGTTAGATTCACTTCCCTCTTGTAGATAATCAAGATTCATTGATAAATCTATATTGGTAATATCTGGTGTAGATGTGATGTTCTCATTATAACGAATTGTTAAAGTAAATGTTTTTTCTTCATCTACATTTAAAGCTTCACCTGATTGAATTCCTTCTACTGAAAACAAGAATACTTCTTGATCTTTCATCTTAATCTTAATAGAATCTAATACGGCATTCAATGTTCCTTGATTGGCCACTGTGATATCATAACTAATATAATCTCCTGGTAATTCAAATTTGGCATTGATGGTCGCACTTGTTCCACTGTGATTTGGTTCTGTTACATTACTAGCTGTAGCAGACTTTTCTTTGGTTACAATATCAGTAATTAAAATATTCCAATCACTGGTAATCGTTCCTGTTCCTTTAATATCTAGATCTTGTGATAGAAGTGCGTATCCTAGTCCTAACATTAAGAATACACAGATTACTACTAATCCTATTAATAAATATTGTTTCTTTTTCATCCTTCTTCTCATCTCCATTCCTCTCCCTTTCTAGTTGTTATAAAATCGATAGGAGGATCTAAGAAATGGCCACGAGAAAAAGTTGTTTCCACTACGAAAACAACTTTTTTAAGTTTAAAATATTCAATAAAATGCTTATTTATAAGGGTTAAAGTACTAAATCTCCCCCCATGGTAACACTTTGCGAACTGTCATATTTCGTCACTCCTAGCTTCTATATTACCTTCATATAACAGGAAAATCTGCGAAAAGCAATACAATTGTTTGTGGAGTGTCAACGTACTTTTTGTATCAAAAAAAGAACCAATAAAGGCTCATTATTTGTTATTATCAATAAATTGTTGTAAAGATTCTTTTGGTTGGAAACCACCTGTTTTTGCAACTACTTGCCCATCTTTAAATAGTACTAATGTTGGAACACTCATAATACCATATTGGCGTGCTAAATTCATTGATTCATCGATATCGACTTTTACAATATCAATACTATCACGATCATTTGCCATATCTTCTAAGACTGGTCCCAACATTCTACATGGTCCACACCATGTTGCAAAAAAGTCAACAAGTACAAGTCCTTTACCTGTCATTTCTTGAAAATTACTTTCATTCGCATGTTTTAACATTTTTATTTACTCCCTTCATATTGATTTAAAATACTTTCAACACCAGTTATTTTTAATTTACCACTGTCAATTAATCCTTTAAGAGAATCATAACTTACAATATGATATTTCAAAAATAAGTCTAATGTTTCTTTATTTAATTCATTCTTATCTGTTGTATCTTTATATTTTTCTTTTAAATCAGCAAATTCATTTACTACATTTAAGCTTTTACTAACAGCATTTGATAGCATTGGTGTATGATTTAACATTTGATTTTTAATTCCTGATTCATGAAATTCTGGAATTTGAAAAATAGGAAGTGATAAACAATATAGTCCAATAAATACCATAATATATCCTTCAATAAATCCTACTACCATTCCTAATAATTTAGAAGGAATTCCTAAAATTACTGTAAATTTTAAAATTGTTTCAACAATTCCTGTTATCCTTACTACAAAATGATAAACAGCCATTAAAATAAAATATACAAGTAAGAAAGAAATTACTTCATACATTAATATATTTAATACCGTAACACCTGCTAAATCACCACTAAATGTTAAAAACGGTACAAATTGATATAAAATTCCTGACACAAAATCCTTTAAAAAATATGCTAAGATTACAACAATAAAAAATCCAACAAATGAAATTGTTTGTCTAATGACACCATTTTTAAAACCAATGACAGCTCCCATCATCAATAACAGTATAATAATGATATCTATAATATTCACTCTATCACCTCTCTATTATTATATTACAAAGTGAGAAAAAATAAAAGTTTGTTTTCCAATAATTTTATGTTAAAATGAAATTGGTGATGTTATGACAATTACTTTGAAAATTAGTGATAATACAAAAGAAAAAATGATAGAATATTTTAAGGACAAAAAAAGACCTAAAACACCTCCTTATGCTGTATTTCAAGCAGATGAAGCAGATACTGTTGTTACACTTTACGAATCAGGAAAAGTTGTTTTTCAAGGAATTAGCGCTGATATCGATGCAGCCTTATGGAAGCAAATGGAACAAAATTTAAATCCATTAAAAAAAGTTCAAGAAACAAATAGTGAAGATAAAAAAGATAAAAAGAAAAAAGATGAATTTGAAGATTCAAAACAAATTTCTAAATTATATTATTCTAGAACAATTGGTAGCGATGAAGTTGGAACTGGTGACTATTTTGGTCCTATTGTTGTAACTGCTAGTTATGTAGAAAAAGAAGACATTCCTTTTTTAGAAGAACTAGGTGTAAAAGATAGTAAAAAAATGAGTGATGAAAAAATATTAGAAATCGTTCCTAAAATTATCCAAAAAATTTCTTATACAACTGTAATTTTAAATAATAAAGAATATAATGAAAAATATAAACAAGATATTAATATGAATAAAATGAAAGCCATTTTACATAACCGTGTTTTATATGGACAATTAGTCAAAGCAAAAAAAGAAGAAAAAGAAGTAGATGCTGTCATTGTTGATCAATTTGCTAACCCTTACGTATATTACAATTACTTAAAAGATTTAGATCATGTAGTTAGAAAAATTACTTTTTTTACCAAAGCAGAAGATAAATTTTTAAGTGTTGCTTGTTCTTCTTTAATTAGTCGTTATATTTTCTTAAAAGAATTTAAAAAACTAGAAGAAAAATTAGATATGCCTCTTGTAAAAGGAGCTTCTAATCTTGTTGATGAAACTGCACTTAAAATTGTAGAAAAATACGGTTTTGAAAAACTATATGAAGTTGCGAAAATGAATTTTAAAAACACTGAAAAAATAAAAGAACTTATGAAAAAATAATTTCTGATTCTAGAAATTATTTTTACTTGCAATAAAAAAGATTTTGTGTATAATAGTCATACAGAAAAAGGGGATGATATGAAAATGAAACGTTTCAAAATTTTTTCTAAACTCTTGTTAACTGGAAATCTCATTTTAACTGGTTGTAGCTATGAGAAAGAAAGTGATTGGTATCAAGAATATACTAGTGATACCATTGAAACAAAAGATATCCAAATCATCCATGAAAATCCTTTTCATCCAAATCAATCCATAGAAGAACAAACTACTTACTTACAACAACTCATTATGAATAATCCAACCATGACAGAATTACAAAAATATTGGGCTCTAGCCTATCAACCTTTATTATTAAAATTATTAACAAAAGATTCAGAATTAATTTATCAAGCATTAAATCAATTACAAATAGACACTGTTCAATTTTATAATTCTAATTTAAATGGAATATATTATGATCATTTATTACTAATTAGTGATGATTTATTAAGTAGCAATGATTTAGAATCATGTACCTTTCAACATGAATTTGCTCATGCGATTACAAGTCGTATTCATGATGGTAGCAAGACCCTCTACTCTTTTGAAGAAGCAATTGCATCTATTTTAGCGGATGAATTTAGTGTTGGAACTTATAATACTTCTTATCGTGATTTAGCTGTTATGGTGAGAATGCTAATTGAAATTGTTGGTGTAGAACCATTTTATGATATGATGATAAACGGTAATATAGACTCATTAAAAGAAGCAATCAAAAATATTGATTCTAATTTTCACATCGACGATATTCTTTATCCCATGGATGTTATCTATGAAGAAAATACTTTTTCAGACGAACCAAATCCTATTCTTATCAATTCTTATATTCCTAATATCATACAATTATATGAAACAAAATATCAAACATCCTATATAGAAAACCAAGCTATGAATTATTATATTCAATTTTTAAGTAGACAAACAATTGATTTAGATTCTCGTTACTATGCATATTTAGATAATTGTTACTTTAATTCAGAAGGATATCGTATGCTTGTTTTTTATGATAAAAATTGTAATTATTTTTCATCTATGGAATTAGATAATCAAAATTCATTCCAAAAGAAAAAGTGATATTTAATCACCTAACATAAATCTAAATTTTCTCACTTTACAAATCCAGTCGATTTTATTAAAAGTATTGACTATATAATTGTTTTATGATATCATTTATATCGATTGGTACTCAGGAAACTTTCGAAGCCCTGAGTCGTTTTTTATTA
>CAMESA010000073.1 GCA_945935945.1 uncultured Mollicutes bacterium
ATGTTCAATATTTAGCTTAAAATCAGCAGGAACGTTCATTAATATGTAACGTGCGCTATTCCAAATTTTATTTAAATAATTATTTGCAGCTTTGACTTTTTCTTCGCTATATCTCATGTCTAAACCAGGAGATGCTGTTGTTGCAAGGAAATATCTTAAGCTATCAACACCATAATTATTAATTACATCATTTGGATCAATGCCATTTCCTAAAGATGTTGACATTTTTCTACCTTGAGAATCTCTAACAATTCCATGAATTATGACATCTTTAAATGGAATTGTATCAGTGAAATGTAAACCTTGGAAAATCATTCTTGAAACCCAGAAGAAAATAATGTCATAACCCGTAACCATGCAATCATGAGGATAATAACGTTTAAAATCTTCAGTTTGATCTGGCCAGCCTAATGTTTCAAATGGCCAAAGTGCACTTGAGAACCATGTATCGAGAACATCTTCATCTTGGACGTAATTTTCCATATTCTCAGGTTTTGTAGCACTAACCACAACATTATTTGTCCCTTTTTCATAATAAACTGGGATTCTATGTCCCCACCAAAGTTGACGTGAAATGCACCAATCATCAACATTTGACATCCATTGTTTCAAGACTTTTTCAAATCTTTTTGGGAAAAATTCAACTTTATTGCTTGTTTTTTGATTTTTTAGCAATCTTTCAGCAAGTGGCTTCATTTTAATGAACCATTGTTTTGATAAAATTGGTTCAACTACAGCATCACTTCTTTCACTATGACCAACTTGGTGTTTAATTTTTTCAATTTTAATTAAATTTCCATCTTTTTCTATGTTTTCAACAAGTAACTTACGGCATTCTTCTCTGCTCATTGAAGCATAAATTCCACATTCTTTTGTCATTGTGCCATCTGTATTCATGATGACAGGATGTGGGAAACCATATTTTTTGCCAATAATAAAGTCATTTGGATCGTGAGCTGGAGTACATTTCATTGCACCCGTTCCAAAATTAATATCGACATATTCATCGCCAATAATTGGAAGTTCATCGCCATTTGCAGGATTTATAACTTTTTTACCAATATATTTTTTATATCTTTCATCTTTTGGATTTACAACAACGCAAACATCACCAAACATTGTTTCAGGACGAGTTGTTGCAATTGTTAAAAAGATGGATTTATCTTCAACAAATGGATATTTAAAGTAATAAAATTCACCATCATCTTCTTTGTAAACAACTTCAATATTACTTAAAGCGGTTTTCATTATTGGGTCATAATTTACAATTCTTTCGCCTTGATAAATTAAACCTTCATTGTATAAACGGACAAAAACTTCATTTACAGCCTTCACGCAACCTTCATCAAGAGTAAATCTTTCTCTTGTATAGTCAACCATGATGCCCATTTTTGCCCATTGTTCATGGATTTTATCAGTATATGCCTCTTTCCAAGCAAAACATTCTTTTAAAAATGCTTCTCTACCAATTTCAAATCTATTTGTTCCTTCACTATTTAATTTAGCATCAACTTTAGCTTGAGTTGCAATTCCTGCATGATCAACGCCAGGAAGATACAAAACGTCAAAGCCTTTTGCCTTTTTATATCTACATGTGATGTCTTGAATAGTGTTATCAATTGAGTGACCAATGTGAAGTTTTCCTGTGACGTTTGGAGGCGGAATAACCATTGAAAATTTTTGTTTTGATACATCTCCAGCAGTAAAATATCCGCTATTTTTCCAAATTTCATAGCGTCCTTCTTCTACTTTTTTAAAATCATATTTCTTCTCAAGAGCCATAAATTAGCCTCCTACCTTTTCTTTTATATAATCAGCAAGTTTAAAAATTGAATTTTTATCATTAATTGATGTTAAAAATACAGTTTCTTTTGCTGCGTCCTCGCCAAATTTTTCTTTAATATTTTTATTAATTTTAGATTTTAATGACATATTTAATTTGTCACATTTTGTCATACATATAATAAAAGGATAATTAAAATGCTTTAAATATGTGTAAAAATCTAAATCATCATCAGTTGGAAGATGGCGAGAATCTAGTAAAAAAACGATTAATGACAACTTTTTATTATCTAAAAAGTATGAATCAATCATTTTTGCATACCATGTGTAATCTAGATCTTTCTTTTTTGAGTATCCATAACCTGGACAATCAACAAGATAAAAATTATCTTCAACAGAAAAATAATTTAAAAGTCTTGTATGACCAGGTTGTGAGCTAGTAAATGCCATTTTTTTGTTGTTAACAAGTGCGTTTATTAGACTAGATTTGCCAACATTTGATTTACCAACAAAGAGCACCTCATGACTATAGTCATTTGGTGCTTCTTTTACATCAACAATACTTTTTACAAATTTTACTTTTTTTAGATAGTTTTCCATGTTATTTAAAGATGACTTTACAAGCATCATCAACATTCTTCATGAAAAGAATCTTTAAATTGCTTCTAACTTCTTCAGGAAGTTCACTTACATTGTGTTTGTTTGCTTCAGGAATGAGGATTTTTTTAATTCCGCTTCTTAAAGCTGCAAGAGATTTTTCTCTTAATCCACCAATCGCAAGTGCATTTCCTCTTAAAGTGACTTCACCAGTCATTGCAATATCGCCAGAAACTGGTTTTTTACTAAACGCACTAATTAATGCAATTGTAATTGCAATTCCTGCGCTTGGTCCATCTTTTGGAACTGCACCTTCTGGTACGTGAATATGGATATCATTATTTTCAAATAATTTTGAATCGATATCATATTTTTCTGCGTTAGCTTTTACATAATCTAAAGCAATTTGGCAACTTTCTTTCATGACATCGCCAAGTTTTCCAGTAAGAACTAATTGTCCTTTTCCTTTAAAATATGTAACTTCGATTGGGAGAATATCTCCACCATATTCCGTATAAGCAAGGCCAGTTACAACACCAATTTGTTTGCCTTTTTCTTTTTCTGTTGAGTCAAAAGTTTCAACTCCAAGGTATTTTGGAATGTCATTTTTCTTTACAGAAATCTTAAAATCAGCGTTTTGGACTTCTTTTATGTTCAAAACAATGATTTTTCTAATAACTGAAGCAATTGCTCTTTCTAAACTTCTAACTCCAGCTTCTCTTGTATATCTATCTATAATATAGAAAATAGAATCATCATCGAAAGTTATTGAATCTTCTTTTAATCCGTTTGCTTCTAATTCTTTTTTGATTAAGAAATCTTTTGCAATATGAAGTTTATCAATTGCTGTATAAGAAGGAACATGAATTAATTCAAGACGATCAAGTAAAGGTGCTGGAATATTTTCAAGATTATTTGCAGTACAAACAAATAAAACATTGCTCAAATCGTATCCAAGTTCAAGATAATTGTCTGTAAATGCTTTGTTTTGTTCAGGATCTAGAACTTCAAGAAGTGCACTTGCAGGATCACCTTTGAAGGAATCATGACTTAATTTATCAATTTCATCAAGTAAAAATACAGGATTATTCACCTTAACTTTTCTTAAAGAATTAATAATTCTACCTGGTCTTGAACCAACATAGGTTCTTCTATGACCACGAATTTCACCTTCATCAGAGATTCCACCAAGTGAACATTTAACAAATTTACGGCCAAGAGCACGTGCAATTGACTTACTTAAACTTGTTTTTCCACATCCTGGAGGTCCATAAAGACATAAAATAGGTGATTTTAGATTATTTTTGACCTTTTTAACGCAAAGATATTCTAAAATTCTTTCTTTAACTTTTTGCAAACCATAATGATCTTCATCAAGAACTTCTTTTGAGTAATCAATATCGTCCTTATCAACAGTAGATTCTGACCATGGGATACTTAAAACTATATCAATAAAATCTTGAATTAAGCTGTTTTCAAGTGAGCCTTGTGGCATCAACTCTTTTCTGTCTAATTCTTCAAGAACTTTATCTTTAACTTCTTGTGGCTAATTTCCTTTTTTAACTTTTTCAATCAAGCTGCTTGAATCTTTTTTAGGATCTTCACCAAGTTCTTGCTTGATTGCTCTCATTTTTTCTCTTAAAAAGTACTCTTTTTGTTGTTTATCGCTGTTTTTCTGGACTGTTTCTTGAATTCTTTTTTCAACATCTGCCATTTGGGTAAGTCCAGAAATAATACCCAAAATCTCAATTAATCTGTCATTGACGTTATCAATTTCGTAGACATTTTGCTTTTCATCGTTAGAAATATTTAATTTTCTAAGCAATAAATAAGAAAGTTGGATTGAAGTGATTCCTTTTGATTGAAATTCGCTTCCATCGACAGGTCCTTTAAAAAGACTATCTGGTCCAATTTTATTAATTTGAGTCAAAATATTGGTTACAATTTGAACTTCTTCAGTAGGATTGCCTAAAAAATCATTCAATAATTCAAATGTACAGGTAATATTTTTACCATCACTTTTGATATCTTTAATTTCGACTCTTTTTAAACCGCCAATTTTTAAACTGGCTGGAGTTACACTAGTATCACTAGCGATAATTTTTGAAAGTGTTGCAACTCTATAGACCTCTTCTCTTCTTGTGATGATATCTTGAGTTGGATCAAGTTGAGGTACTACAACGCAATAAGACTCAAAGTTGTCCTTTGAGTCTTTTATAGCGTTCAATGAAAATTCTCTTTCAGCTCCTAAGAATCCAATTTCCTTAGGCACGATTGTATATCCACGAGTAACAATGACAGGTAATTCGTAAACTTTATGTTCTTTAAATTCCATTAATTACCTCCATAAATGGTATTTATTCAGCTTTTTGAGCTTCAGTTTCCTCTTTTACTTCTGCTTTTTTTGTAGTTTTTTTAGCAGTTGTCTTTTTTGCTTTTGGAGCAGCTTTTTCTTTAGCTGGTTTTTCTTCAGTTGCTGCTGGTTTTTCTTCAGTTTTAACTTCTGGAGTGTTGTTTGCAACTAAGAAACGGTTTAATTTACCACCGAGTAAGTTGTTAACAATATTTTGTGTGTTGTTTCCGAATGCTTTTTCGACTTCTTCAACAGTCATGTTATATTGTTTTGCAACTTGTGCATAATATTCATTGAGTTCAGCTTTAGAAATGATTAAGTTTTCTTTTCTAGCGATTTCATTCATTACTAATGATTCAGTAATGTTTTTAGCTGCTTGTTCTTTTAAATTTTCAACAATTTTTGCATCGTTCATACCAGTAATTTCTTGATATTGTTCATAAGAAATACCGTTTTGTTCGATATTTTTGATTAAATTTTCTTTTTCATTTTGAGCATAAGCTTCTAAAACTTTTTCGCCGATTGTAACTTTTGAACTTGCAATAATTTTTGAAATGATTGTGTTCATTTGTTCTTCTCTAGCAGCTTGTTCTTTTTCTCTTCTGACTTCTGCTTCAACAGATTTTCTGTATTCAGCAACAGTTTTTGCAGTTTCGCCAAGTTCAGCAACATATTCATCTGTTAATTCAGGAAGTACTTTTGTTTTAATT
>CAMESA010000074.1 GCA_945935945.1 uncultured Mollicutes bacterium
GATTATCTTTATCTTCTAGTGATGTATCAGAAGTAATCCAAAAACGTGTTCTTGATAAAACACCAGCTGCAAAAGAAGCTTTAATTGCATATTATGAAGGAAAAGAAGCAATCATTAAGAATTTATTGGATTTCTCAAATGAAACTGTGTATAAGAGAAAGTATGCAAATGCAGTAGATTTTGCAAATTGTTACCCTTTTATTCCGTATCAATTTGATTTATTAGGAAATGTATTAACACAAATTAGAAAAAACAGTTCTTCTGGTAAACATTTAGCAGATGGTAATAGATCAATGCTTGCGTTGGTTCAAGAATCAGCTGTAAGCATTATGAATGAACAGATTGGTGCTATTGTGCCGTTTAATCGCTTCTATGATTGCCTAGAAAGATGGATAGATCACCAATATCGTAATGTAATTGATGGTGCTTCAAGAAATGAAGAGTTAGAAGCATTTGATGTAGAGATTCTTAAAGTATTATTCATGATCAAGCACGTTAAAGAAATTCAAGCTGATATTAAAAATATTACAACATTAATGATTGATAATGTTGATGCTGATCGAGTAGATTTAACAAATAAAGTAAGCGAAGGTTTAAAGCGATTAATTAAACAAACATTAGTTCAAAAGAACGGTGATTACTATACATTCTTAACAGATGCAGAACAAGAACTAGAACTAGCTGTAAAACGTGAACAAGTATCAAGTAACGAGATTGTCGGAGAAATGAAAACAATCATTTTTGGAGAACTTTACAATCAAAGTAAATATCAATATAAAACTAAAGTTGCAGCGTCTAGATATAACTTTGCATTCAACCAAAGAATTGACGATGTTCCTTTTGTACAAGGTAATCCAATTGGCTTAGTAATTATTACACCATATAATGAGAATCATTATTCGGTAAATGAAATTCGACAATTGACCATGTTAGAGCCAGTTGCAGTAATTAATTTACCTAATGAAATCGAATTCCAAAGCGATATTATTAGTTACATTCAACTGAAGAAGTATTTAACTAAAAACTCTGGAAATATGGATTCAACTTTCAGAAGTATAAAATTTGCAAAACAAGATGAATTAGCAAAGATAAAAGCAAGAATCAAGTTGTTTATTGAACAAGGTTTGAAGGATGCTGAAGTATTTATCAATGGATCAGAAGTTAATATTCCAACTAGAGAAGTGAAAGAAAGAATAAATGAAGCGTTAAAATTATTAGTTGAAAATGTATATAATAAATTATCTTATATGACGACGGCTCCTGAAATCGATGATTTGAAGAAGTTATTTAATGCAAACCAAGCAATTCAATTAGATGGTATGCAATTATCTGATAATCAAAATGCATTAGATGAAGTGGAACAATATATAAAGGATAAACATGATCAAGCAGTTGATGTTAATTATAAAAATATAATAGATAGATACAATAAACACCCTTATGGATGGGTAAATAACGATATCCATTGGTTAGTTTTAAAATTATATAAAATGAAGAGAATTGAATTAAAAATGAATGGTTCGTTGATTTTGGAATCAGAAATGAGTGTAGATAGCATTTTACGATTATTTACCTCTTCAACAAATTATGAAAAACTAATTGTAAGAAAAAAACCAACAATTTCTCAAAAACAAATTAAAGCTGTCAGTAATATTTGTAAGGAACTGAATTCTGATTTTGTAAAAATAGACGATGTAGATCTATTATTCAACAAATCTAAGGAAATTATTAATGAAAAATTAAATGATTTATTCAGATATGAAGCTAGATTTAATGGTAATCCATCGCTTCCAGGAAGAGACTATCTTAATAACTTAAAACAATACTGTGTGGAAATGAAAAACAAAAGAGATCCCAATGAGTTCTATCAATATTGTGATAAAAACTTAAATCAAATTCTAGATTCAGTTGAAGATTTTGAAACTATAGTAACCTTCTTTAATGGCTCTCAAATTAATATATTTGAAAAAGCACAATTAATTTTGCAAAGTATTGATGCAAACCAAGCATTTATTAATGAACAAAGAGTATTTGAAATATCTAATGAAATTGAAAGATTGATTACTTCAGCTACAATTCTTAATAACATTCCTCAATTAAGTTTGTTGAATAATGAATATGAAGGTATAGCAAATGATTTACTTAAAAACACAAAACATAGAGTGAAAAATGCGATTGAATTATATCAAAAAAGTACAATTGATGAATTAAATAATGAAGATGAATTGGTTATTTTATATGCTGATGTGATTAAGAAAAAATTTGATGATTTACAAACTAAATTAGAAAATTCATCGACATTATTAGATGCAAATCATGTTGATACAGAAGCGCGTCAAACGCAAACTAATTTATCTAACACAATCAATGCAATGCGTATTCAATTAGCTACACAAAATGAAGATGATGACAATCCAAACGAAGATGATGTACCGGTAGTTGTTAAGAACGTATATATTAGAGATTTATTCACAGGTACAAATAAAGCTATAAGTAATAAAGAAGAGTTGAATGATTTATTAGATAGTCTAAAAGAAAAACTTGAATTGGAATTAGATCAAGGAAACATCGTTAATATAACAATTCAATAAGTGTAGGTGAGTTAAATGGATAAGACAGCAATAAAGAATTACGCCATCTATGCTAGAAATAAACTTATTCAAAGTGCTGAAGATAAAGCAGCTACTATCGGAATCTATGAAGATAAAATAGTAGCTCCTTCATCTAAAGGACAAGACTTTGAAGTATATACATCTAGCATTGGTGCAAACGTAACATTAAATAAAGAAGAAATAACTCAAAGAGAAAATTTAATTAAAAAAATACATAATGATGGATATAAAGAAACAATCGAAGAAGTAGCATATACTTGGTTCAATCGAATCATTGCCATTCGATTCATGGAAGTAAATGATTATTTACCATCAAGAGTAAGAATATTATCATCAGAAAATGAAGGACAAAAAGAATCAGATTTAATGCAAAGTCCGTTCTCTGTAGACTTTTCATATACTCAAAAAGAAAGAGAGTTAATCATTTCTTTAAAAGATCAAAATAAAATTGATGAATTATTCAAAGCCTTATTCATTAAAGCTTGTAATGAATTATCTAATAACTTACCTGACTTATTTGAAAAGACGATCGATTATACAGAACTATTATTCGATATTAGATATAATGACCCTAATGATGTAGTTTATAAGTTAGTTAACGAAATACCAGAATCAAACTTCAATGTAGAAGAAGAAGGCCAAGTAGAGATTATTGGATGGATGTATCAATATTACAATACTGAACCAAAAGCTAGTGTTTATGCTAGACCAAAAGGTTCAAAAATAAAAAAAGAAGATATCCCTGCAGTTACCCAATTATTTACACCGGATTGGATTTGTAAATATATGGTGGAAAACTCACTTGGAAGATTATGGTTAGAATCTCATGATGATCCATCATTAAAATCTACATATAAGTATTACCTTGATGAGGCTAAACAAGATGAAGATGTTCAAAAGCAATTAGATGAAATAAGAAAAAATCGTAATCTAAAACTTGAAGATATTAAGTTAATTGATCCATGTATGGGATCTGGACACATTCTTGTATATGCTTTTGATGTATTTATGGGAATCTATGAATCAGAAGGATGGAATCCAAGAGATGCAGCTGTATCAATCTTACAAAATAACTTATATGGTTTAGATATTGATAAACGTGCATATCAACTTTCATATTTTGCGTTAATGATGAAGGCTAGACAATACAACCGAAGAATCTTAACTCCAAATAATGAAGAAGAACGAGTTAAACCAAATGTATTTGAAATAAAAGAAAGCAACAATATCTATCGAGATTTATTAACTGGGACATCTGTTAATCAACAAGCAAAAGATGATTTTACTAGTCTATTAAATCAAATGTATGATGCAAAAGAATATGGATCATTATTAGAAGTAAAAGCAATTGACTTCGATAACTTAAAACAGGCTTTGCAAAATCAAGAATTAGCTATGTTTGACAGAGTAATCAATGAAGACATTATTCCTTTAATTGATTGTGCAAAATTACTATCCCAACAATATGATGTTGTTATAACAAATCCGCCATATATGAGTCCAACAGAGAAACAAAAAGTATTGGCGAATGATCGATATCCTGACTCAAAAACAGATTTGTTTGCAATGATGATTGAAAGGGGGTTAATATTTGCTTTTAATTATGGATATAGTTGTATGGTTACCATGCAAGCGTGGATGTTTATATCTTCATATGAAAACTTGCGATTGAAAATTATAGAAAATTATACTATATCTAACATAATGCAGATGGAAAATATGGTTATGGGAATAGCGTTTGGTACGGCAGTTTCAAATATTTTTAAAGGTAATTTAAAAGATTTTAAAGGTACATATAACCAAATAAAATATAAAGATATTAAAAATGATAAACCATATATGTTTCCGATTGAATCAAATAGATTTACTCAAACTAATGCAATTAATTTTAAGAAAATTAAAAGCGCTCCTATAGCGTATTGGGCTTCAAAAGAAGTTTTAGACATATATAAAGAATGCTCTACATTGAATAATTTTATTGATTGCAAGTCAGGAATAATGACAGGTTCAGAAGAATTTATAAAGCATTGGTATGAAGTTAAAATTAATAGTATTAAATTTGATTGCAAAACATACAAAGATATGGGTAATTATAAATGGTTTCCTCTAAATAGTGGTGGTGGATTTAGAAAATGGTATGGAAATAATCTGAAAATTGTTAATCTGTATAAAGATGGATTGGAGATAAGAAAAACTGTAAAAAATTATAGATTAAGGGATAAAAATTATTATTTCAAAAAAGGAATAACTTGGGGAAGAATTACATCTGGAGATATTGCGTTCCGAAAAGTGATAAATGGAAGTTTGTTTGGAGATGCTGGGCCGGTAGGATTTGTTGAAAATAGATTAAATTATTTCTTAGCATTTTTATCAACAAATGTGGTTAAAGAATTATTAGAATATAAAAATCCAACTGTTAATTTTCAAATTGGAGATATTATGTCTTTACCAATGAAATTTGAAAAAGAAGATAATGTTGAATCCATAGTTGATAAAAACTTAAATATTTCTAAAACTGATTGGGATTCCTTCGAAACATCATGGGATTTTGAAACACATCCGTTTGTTAGACTTCAAAAGACTTTGTGGGATGCTACAAGTGTAGGATGCACTATGTCTCATTACTATGGTAAGCCAGTAGAAGTTAGTTCACCTTTA
Organism: uncultured Mollicutes bacterium; assembly: GCA_945935945.1. Next base: position 5,271 of record CAMESA010000074.1, read on the forward strand.
GAATTATGTTATTTATTATGGCAAGGTGAATGTAATGAAAGATTCAATACTCTTAAAG
>CAMESA010000075.1 GCA_945935945.1 uncultured Mollicutes bacterium
AAGGTTGGTTACAAAACCACAAAATTACCAACCTTTTTGTAAACACTTCTAATAATTTAACGATTTAACCATCTTTTCACTTTAATTCATTTCCTTTTAGGGTGATATTTTCTTCACTCTATCCGTTATGTGAGTTATCAAAAGAAACATAAATGTAAATTGACCATCATTTCAAATCGTTAACATGTTTAAATGAGTAAAAACTACTATAAAAGCAAGAAAAAAGGCAATACAACATAATGTATCACCTTACTTATTCGTCATATATCATCTAAGTTTTAAGATACATTTCACACTAAGAGACAGAAAATTAGTCAAAGGGTGAGCTAATCATTCATTATATATTCCGCTTGTTTAATTACATCATCAACAGCAGTTTTTGTATATTCAGGTGGATAATTATATTTTTTTAGACACTCTTTAATCTTGATTCGCATTTTAGCTCTCGTTGCTTCTTTGTTGGACCAGTCTGTTGAAGCATATTCTTCAACCACCTCTTTTAATTCGCGAGCAATTAATTTTAACGTTTCATCACTTAATAATTCATGTGCCGATTTATCTCTTACCAATGCGTCATAAAACGCTCTTTCTCTGCCAAAAATACCAAGCTTATTTGCCTCTTTTTCATCTGAAACCATTTCACTTGCAAAACTAACTAAATCAACAATAGTTGCTTCTGGAGCAAAAGTAGCGTCTCTATCGTTATATTTTTCAAGAATTTTTCTAAGTCTCTTTGAGTATTCTTGTGATTTAAAATAATTTTTCTTTCTTGATTCAGCAATTGCCTTTTCAAGAAGTTTTTTTACTATTTCAACAAACACATGTGGGGGATTCTTTTTCCTTAATTCTTCAATCTTTTCTTTACTTAGCAAATCAATAACATTAATTGAAGTATCCTTGTCTTTTGTTAGTACTTTTACTTCATCGCCTTTTATCGCATCAGCTAGAAGGTTTGAAACATATTCGTTCATTTCTTTTGTAGAAACGACACCCGGCTTATTTCTAAGTTTTAAAATGTAGCTTCTAATGGCTAAATAATACATGATATCGTCTTTTTCATTTGATGAAACAATGCCACCACAAACAACAAATGCTTGCTTTATAGCCAAAGATAAATCATTAATAAATGGATCTTCTCTGTTCTTTTTGTCAGCCAAAATAAACTGAGCACCTTCTTGAATTGCAGTAAATCTAGTTAAAGAATCTGTGCTGTAGAATTTAGATTTTTCAACTTTATAGAACCATTCATTTAGAATGCTTAATTTTTCTTTTAAAATAACATAGATTTCTTTTTTTATGTCTTGAACATTATTTGTTCTATCTCTATCAGTATATTCAGTTAACGCAGAATCTAAAGCTTTATTTAGACCAATGTAATCAACAATTAATCCATATACTTTTCCAGGATACACTCGATTAACACGAGCAATTGCTTGCATTAAGTTATAAGATTTTAATCTTTTAATAAAATACATTACATCCAAATCTGGAACATCAAATCCAGTAAGCCACATATCACACACAATGGCTATCTTATATTTTGAATTATCTTTCTTAAACTCTTCACCAAGTTCCTTTCTGTATTCGCTATTTTTAAATAATTGCCTTTGTTCTTCTGTATCTTTATTTGATTCAGTTACTACAAGTATAGTTTTATCTTTGTATTCTGGTTTTTGATTAATAATTTCGTTATAAAGTTTAGCGGCTGCGATTCTAGTTTGGCAGACAATCATCGCTTTTCCGTTAAGAAATCCTTTTCTTTCTTCGTAATGATTTAAAATGTCAGACGCAAAAAGTCTAATCATATCATCATCTTCTAATATGACTTTGATCTTAGACATTTCGGCTTTAGATCGTTCGATTGAATTCTTATCTGCTTTAGCGTTATTTTCTAAATCACTATAGTATTCATCGATTTGTTTTAAGATTTCTTCATTAGTCCATACTTTAGCAAGACGTGATTCGTAATATAATTTAACTGTAGATCCATCGATAACGGACTGAGTCATATCATATACATCGATGATATCGCCAAAGATATCAGTAGTTTGTTTATCTTTTGTCGAAACAGGAGTTCCTGTAAATCCAATAAATGTAGCGTTAGGAAGAGCATCTCTTATATATTTTTCAATTCCATATTTAAATACTGCTTCCATTTCGTCGGTTTCAGCATTCTTTTCATAATGAACAGTTTCATAGATGCCATAATGCCCTCTATGCGCTTCATCAGTCATAACAATAATATTATTTCTTTCGTTTTTAGGAAGATTTTCTTTGTCAAATTTACCAATAGTTGTAAGAATAATTCCGCCCTGTTTAATATTATTTAATTTCTTAACTAAATCAGCCCTAGAAATGGCGATGACTGGCTCACATTTCAAATAGTTTTTAGCACTAAAAAATGTTTTATATAGTTGATCATCTAAATCAATTCTATCGGTTAATAATACAATTGTTGGTACATTTAAACCTTTTTCTATTAGTAATCGATGAGCAAGCATAACCATCGAAAAAGACTTTCCACTTCCTTGAGTATGCCATATAATTCCAGCTTTACCATTGCCATTAGGTTTTATAGTTTTAATAATAGAATCTAGCGCTTTATTTACTCCAAAGAATTGGTGATATTGTGCCATTATTTTTATTGGTTTATCATTTTTATCAAGAATAAAGAAAATGTTGTTTTTGATGAAATCTATTAACCTTATTTTCTCAAACAACCCATTGATTAAAACATTAAGTTTAGTTACACAAGTATCATCATATCCTTTTTCACCATTTACACTTTTCCATTCATTGTATCTATCTATTTTAGATGTAAGTGTGCCAACTTTTGTACATACACCATCAGATATAACTAAAAATGAATTGTAGTTAAATAATGTAGGAATATCATATCTATAGCCATCATGTTCTGAGTTAGCACCGAGTTGTGCATACGCATGTTCTAATGTGGCATTTGTTGCATCTTCATCAAATGATTTTAATTCCATCACAATTAAAGGTAATCCGTTAATATAAACAATAACATCAGGAATTCTAGTATTTTTACCTTCTTTAAACTTAACTTGATGGCATACTTGAAATACATTATTTTCGGGATTAATAAAATCTATAAACTTAATAAGTGGATTAACTTGAAAATCTTTAGATTCAATTGTAATACCATCAATTAAAATTTTATGAAAAGTAAAGTTTCTTTCAAATAATGATGGATTCTCAAGTCTTTTAACAGAATTAATGGCATCTTGAATCACATTAACGTTAGAAATCTTATTGATTTTCATTAAACATTCTCTTAATAGTTCTTCATTAATGAATTCATCGAGATTTCTATTTAATATCCAATTATCATTTTCGTCTATTAATTCATATCCTTTATTTTGAAGTAAAGAAATTATAGATTCTTCAATTACACTTTCGTATATCATAATTACACCACCTTATTCTATAACTTCCCAATAGCCAGTTTTATCGCTACCAATTCTTGTTATCTTTCCAGCTTGAGTTAATTTATCTAATGATCTTTGAACCGTTCTAACTGTTTTTCCAACTTTATTTGCTAGAATTTCGCGTGTATAGTCAGGCTTTTCTTTTAATAAATTCAATATTCTATAATCAGTATCAATTAGTTTTACAGTGACATTTTGAGTGACATGTACAGTGACATTATTTCTATGGAAAATAAATCTAAAACCAAAATCATAGATTAAATATTCACATTTAACATTATTCAGATTACAAGCGTTATACACTTTTCTAAGTCCACTTCCTTGTACTTCAACATTTTTGCATTTATATAAAACATCTAATATCTTTTTGTTTCTAGGCATAGATCCTAATCTCTTAGTTGCAAAATCTTCTGGTTTATAATTTAATGGAAATTCGCCAGGATTATATATTTCAATTAATGTAGGCGTAATTGATATTTCATGTTCAGTAAAAGAGCGATAATTCGCATGAGCAAAAGCATTAACAACAGTTTCTCTTATTGCCTCAATTGGAACTTCAGGTATCTCTATTCTAGCTGTGCTTTTCCCGTCAAATTCAACTCTCCAATTCATATGGTCACTTATATATTTTGTTGCAACATCAATAAGATTATAAATATTTCCATGGACACGATTAATATCTGAGAAGTTTAATCTTGCATCAGTAAAATATACAGCCATTTTTAATACAGTAGGCTCTTTAGAAGAAAATAAGAAAAATCCTGCATTATTTAGTTTGCCATCTTTGTATAGTCCAAGTATTGTAAGTAATTCTTCTTCGTTATATTCTTGAAGAGGCTCTAATCTTCCACATGACACTGATTTGTTATAAAAGTTTTTCAATGCTTGTGAATCAATAACTTCCAAACCATAAGGCGTTGGATTATTCTCCCATATTGATGTGAAATCATTATTTAACATCATATGTTTTAATTCGTCTGGAACAATATCTTCCGCTCTATCATGTACTCTTTTATAATATCTACCATAAGAAAAATATGGTCTTTCATTGCCTTTAAATTCAACTTTTATAACGTCTTTTCCTTCTAACGTGATTTTATCAATTTGAGGATATATCATTGGTTTAATAGCAGTTTTAATGAAAGTAGCAACATCGTTTAAGGAACTAGCACTTACTTCTTGCCCGCACACATCACCATTTGGTTTAACGCCAAAATATAAAGTACCGTAGCCATGTTTATTTAACATTGCGCATATGTCATCCATTGCTTCCTTAAGTTCGCTAGTTGACTTTTTAAATTCAAGCACCTCATTTTCAATTCCTAAATTCATAAAAAACACCTTTCTAATTGTTTAAAAAATTATATCATATGTCACTGTAAATGTCACTGTAAATGTCACTGTAAATGTCACTCTATTTTTTATTTATTTAGCAAATAGTTAACACTATAGGAAGTGTTGATGATTTAATAGAAAATTTAACTAAACAAAATGAATTATTAATGGATTTAGGCATATCTAGAATCAATTCACTCAATAATATTTTTGAACTAAAACCATTATCAATTATTGTAGATTTTGAAAAAGGCTTTGAAGTTGGGTCATCTAATTATATTGAAAACTATAGCGAGAATTTAATTCAATATCTAAGAGTTGGAGATTTATTATTATTAGGTAATACTTTTATTGATAAACCAATTACTAGTAAAATATCTAAATTTGATGATATATTAGTTGCTTTTGATGGAGCACCTGGAAGAAATAATATAGGATTAAATGGTGCGTATTCATCAGGAATATATAATCTTAAATGCACTTATTC
>CAMESA010000076.1 GCA_945935945.1 uncultured Mollicutes bacterium
GTTCCATACTACCTTGATGCGCTCATTTATAACTACCTTTTGGAGAGCAAAATGTGCGAAGAATTTTCAAGAAAAAACTCAATGGATAATGCTTCAACAAGTGCAAAAAAATTAATAAATGAATTAACCATTAGTTATAATAAAATTAGACAACAAAGAATCACTCAAGAAATAACTGAAATCATTTCTGGTTCAGGTGATTCACTAGAACTTTTTTAGGAGGAAGGTATGATTAGCGAAACAAAAATTACAAGTAAGAAAAAAGAAGCTGATGTTGGCTATGTCGTTCAAGCAATTGGCCCAATCGTTGATGTTCGCTTTAGAAGCGGATTAATGCCTTCTTTAAAAACTGCTCTTACTGTCACAATTGAGGTAAATGATATAAAAAAAGAACTAATTCTTGAAGTTGCTCAAGATATGGGAAACGACACAGTTCGTACTATCGCAATGGGTCCAACTGAAGGTATTAAGAAAAATCTTAAAGTAATTAACACATATAAACCAATCGAAGTTCCGGTTGGAAGAAATGTTCTTGGTAGAATGTTTAATGTTTTAGGTACGCCAATTGATAGAAAAGGTGAATTTATCCCAGAAAATAAGAGTCCAATTTATGCTTTACCACCTTCATTTGCATCTCAACCAACAAAAATTGAAGTTTACGAAACAGGAATTAAAGTAATTGACTTGCTCTGTCCTTATTTAAAAGGAGGAAAAGTTGGTCTTTTTGGTGGTGCTGGTGTTGGAAAAACTGTTTTAATACAAGAATTAATTCATAATATCGCCACTCAAAAAAATGGAATTTCAATTTTCGCTGGAGTTGGTGAACGTTCAAGAGAAGGTAACGATTTATATAATGAAATGAAAGAAAGTGGAGTTCTAGAAAACACTGCACTCGTATTTGGTCAAATGAACGAAACTCCAGGTGTGAGAATGCATGCTCCATTGAGTGCTTTAACGATGGCTGAATGGTTTAGAGATAAAGCACATCAAGATGTTTTATTATTTATTGATAATATATTTAGATTTACACAAGCTGGTAGTGAAGTTAGTGCTCTTCTTGGAAGGATGCCAAGTGCTGTTGGATATCAACCAACATTAGCAACCGAAATGGGGCAACTTCAAGAAAGAATTGCATCAACTCGTGATGGTTCAATCACTTCTATTCAAGCTGTTTATGTTCCTGCTGATGATTTAACAGATCCTGCTCCTGCTACTACTTTCGCTCATCTTGATGCAAAAACTGTCTTAAGCAGACAAACTGCATCACTAGGAATTTACCCAGCTGTTGATCCTTTAGAAAGTAGTTCTAATATCTTAAATCCTAATATTGTAGGTAAAAGACACTATAAAGTTGCAAGAAGTGTTCAAGAATTGCTTCAAAGATATAAAGATCTTCAAGATATTATTGCGATTTTAGGTATTGACGAACTTAGCGATGAAGATAAATTAGTAGTTGATCGTGCTAGAAAAATAAGAAATTTTTTATCTCAACCATTTTTTGTTGGCGAACAATTTTTAGGTATAAAAGGAAAATATGTACGTTTAGAAGATACAATTTCATCTTTTGAAAGAATTTTAAATGGCGAAGGCGATAATCTTCCAGAACAAGCATTTTTGTTTGTAGGTACATTTGATGAAGTAATAGAAAAAGCAAAATCTTTATAATTATGGCGTTCGATAATTCGTTTAATATAAAAATTGTTACTCCAAACAAAGTTATTGATGGCATAAAAGCAGAAAAATTGACTGTTTTAACTAAAGAAGGAATGATTTCTCTTTTATCTCATCATGTTGAATACATGACTGTTTTAGAAATTTCAACGATCGAAATTCTTTTTAATGGCGAAACTACTCATTACACAATAGGCGGAGGTCTATTGAGATTTTTAGAAAATGAAAATACAGCAATTTTAATTGTTAAAAGTTTTTGCCCAGTCGAAGAAATTGATATCTACGAACTTGAAAAAGAAAAAGAAAATTTATCCCAAAAAATCAAAAATTCTAATAGTGAAATTGAACATAAAGCAAGTGAGCTAGAACTTAAAAGAGCGATTAATAGAATAAATGCCAAAAAATCCTTTAATAAATAAAATGCAACATAATTAAAGGAGATTTTTTTAAAAAATGCTTGCAATAATGTCCCCTAATGGTCTAATATAAATAGGCACGCAGGTGTAGTTCAGTGGTAGAACACCAGCCTTCCAAGCTGGTTATGCGGGTTCGATTCCCGTCACCTGCTCCATTAGAAAAGCAAGGGTTTGATACAATGATTTCGGTCAGTATCAATCTTTTTTTTAGCACAAAAGTAAAACATCCCTTTCTGCCAGTTTCTAAGAGATTAGAATAGGCAAAAATAGCAGTTTTTTCTAATTTCTTTTATTTATGGCTTAAATTTTATAGAGATTTTGATACTTTTAAAGTGCTCCCTTTGCCAAGTACCAATCAAATTATGTATTAATATATTTGTTTAAGTAGCGTTTTGTGTAATATATTTTTGTGATAAAATACGCTTGCGCAATTTCATTTCTATGTTTAATAAAAACTAAGGAGATTTACTTTATGGTGTGGGGTACGTTTACTATTACGCACATTCTTTCACTTTTGTTGGGCGCAGCTATTATAATAGGACTTTACTTCGCGCTCAAGCACAGAACAGAAAAAACGCAAACAATAGTTTTGGGCATACTTTCGTTTGCTGGAATTGCGGCCATTATCTTTAACCTCGTGGTATGGAATTCTCCCATAGAATACTTGCCTTTACATCTTTGTTCGCTCAACGCGATGCTACTACCAATCGTTGTGTTTACACGCAACAAGTACCTTGGCAACCTTCTTATGCTTTGGTCCATAGGCGCTCTTGCGGCGCTTGTGCTCAACACTTCTGTGGCGACGGCGAAGATTACAAGCTGGGTTTTTGTATTCTACTATTTCCCTCACGTGCTGGAATTTGGCATACCGATTATTCTTTTTAAACTCAAGCTTATACAGCTCGATAAAAAGTGTATCTGGTCAACAGTGGCTATTTCTTTAGGTACTTACATAGCAATTCACTTTATCAACGTTTTTATCAACCAGTACTGTATTGCAAATAACATACTTGACTGGGCGGGCAAGGTTGTGCAGGTGAACTATATGTTCTCAATCTTCCACGAGGGGAACCCTTTGCTTATGATTTTTTATGATATTATACCGCACCAGTTCTGGTATATGTTGCTTTGTATACCCGTTGTGGTGGTTTACCTTTCCGCACTCTACGGCTCTTACGAGATATATAAAAGGTTCGCTACAGCAAAAACGGCGAGAAAAGAAAAATAAGGTATAAACAAAAATGGAGCTATCTCATTAAGACAAACTAAAAAGAAAAGAGGTTATACGCATTTTAATTACTTGTACGCATTTTTTAAGGGTGTACACGAATTGTATCAAAATAGGTACATATTTCTAAAAATTTATCGCTCTTAAAAAAGGTCATTTATTAATAAGGAGCAAAAATATGAAAAATCAATTAACTATTGTTGTTGCAACAAATAATCAACACAAATTAAAAGAGTTGAGAGAGCTTTTTTCTCCTTATAATGTAAAACTACTTTCACTCAACGATGCAAACATCCACGTTAATCCAGACGAAAACGGAAATTCTTATAAAGAGAATGCGTTTATCAAAGCAAGTGAAGTTGCAAAATATACAAAATTTCCAGTTATGAGTGATGATTCAGGAATTGAAATTTCTGAACTTGGAGATCATTTTCCAGGAATTTATTCATCTCGATACGCAAAAGAAAATGGCGGTCAAGAAGTAATCAACGAATTTTTAAGTACAAATCATCATGGTTCAAAAGCAACTTTTCATTGTCACATAGTTCTTTTAAATTTGAAACCTGGCTCAAGATATGACTTTGAAGGCATTATGGAAGGCAAAATAAATAATAAAATTGAAGGTGAACATGGCTTTGGCTATGATCCAATTTTTGTGCCAGATGGCTATGAACATTCAGTATCAACTTTAAGCGATGAAGAAAAAAATTCTATATCTCATAGGCATAATGCAGCCATCAAAGTTATAGAATTTTTAAAGCAAATTTCTCTAATTTAATTGGGGTTTTGCAGGGTTTTTTAACTTTTTGTGTTCTTTTTTAACCAATAAGAATAGAACAAATAGCCACATAAAGCAGTCAATGCTGGTGCTATTAAAAAGAGATAAACAAGATTATTTTGAGTCAAAGAAGCAACAATTATAATGATTAAAAATAAGATTCCAGAGAATGCTTCTACACCGATAAATATTCTTTTTTGTTTTAACGCTTCTTGGTTAATTACGCTCACACTATTTTCTTCTAAAATAGTTTCTTCTTCCGAAATATTAAAATCAATTTTAGCTCTATTGCCTATTTCAGTAAGCATTTCTTTAATTTGCTCAATAATTTTATCATCTTCTTCAAATTGCTTAATTTCTTCTTCATCTCCAAGTTTAATAGCTTCTAAAATATAACTAAATACTTCACGAAGATCATTTAAAGATTTTTTATAAACTGAATAATATTTTGTTGCGATGAATTTTCCATCTTTAATCAATCTTTCATCAACATCTTCAAAATATCTTTTGGCTTCAGCTAGAACATCGCCTGAAAAAGAAAGCAATAAAAGTGTATTCTCAGCAGTTAAAGATATCTCATATTTTTCAAAAACTGGGATAATTTGATCAAAATGTGTCTCAAGAAGTGTATGTGAATATAATTTTGCAAGTGCAATTCCAATAATTGAAGAAAAATCATTATTTTTAAATTGAAGACATTTTTCATAATATTCTTCTGCTTTATCGTATTCTCCAGTTGTTGTTAGATAACGATAAGCTAGATTTGAATATGCTGAATATCTTTTGACAAGAGTTTTTCTACCATCTTGGAAAGAAAAATTTGAACCGCATTCATTGCAAAAGACGTATTCATTATCTTCTTGCTGTGAATCTATTAAATTTCCACATTTTGGACAAACAACTTTCATAAAACACCTCACTAACGACTGAATAAATACAGTAATCCATCATCTTCTCTTAAATTTTTCAAAGCAATGGATAAATCAATGCTTATATTTATAACTTTTTTTGAAATATCTGTAACTTTTGAATAGCCAAAAGTAACAACAACATAATGAATAAGCTCATCACGTGTACAACACAACTTTTCTTTCATAATATCATTAATGCAAAGACAAATCTCTTCTTTTGGTATATCAATGAATTCTCTATCTTTTAAACCAATACGATAAGAAAATA
>CAMESA010000077.1 GCA_945935945.1 uncultured Mollicutes bacterium
TTTATAATTACAACACTACCACTAAAGGAATTAAACCAACCAACAATCATTCAAACACACAATCGAATGAACAGCAGAATAGACCTATTGAAATCAATTTAAACATTGGAACGTTTGAGAATAATAGAAATCAAGATGTTCAGCAGTTAATGAAAGAAATTTCTTACTATATGAACCAACAACAAAAGTTTTAATTAGAACCCTTTACAGGGTTCTTTTTAATTTATATGAAAAAGAGGTGAAAGTATATAATGAAAAACTATTTAATTTTCAATGGTGTGAATACATTAACAGATTTAAATTTACACATTGACGAATTACCGATTATTGGATCGTTTGAAGAAAGTAAAGATTTGATTGAAATAACTGGTAGGGATGGATTTTTAACTCACAATTATAATTCAAGAAAATATCAGACAATCGACATTAAAATTTCGGCTAGAAACACAAATAACATTAATCAGATCAAAAAGTTATTTAGTGGAAGTGGCAAATTAATTCTATCTAATAATGAAGAACGATATTATCAAGCGACAGTCATAAACAAGATAGATTTTGAACGATTGTTAATGTACTATAATGAATTTGTCGTTACATTTGCTATTCAACCTTTTTCATATGAATTAACAAATAGTGAAGTTAATATTATCGCTACTCAGCAATTCAATAATCCAACTAATACATCGTGTCAACCGATCATTAAAATTTATAAACGTAATGGGACAAATGGCGCAGGTAATGTTTATATTGGAAATGAAACTATTCAAATTAAAGCAATTGATGAGTATGTGGAACTAGATTTTACTTTACAAGAAGCATATACAGTTAAAGACGGTGTTGTTAAAAGTTGCAATTCAAATGTTTTATGCGACTATGATGAAATTGAACCAGGTGATACACGAATTTCTTTTGATGGAAACATTTCCAAACTTGTAATATTGCCTAATTTTAGATGGTTATAGGGAGGAAGAAATGTGGCTAAAAAATTAATTCGTTTATATGAACAAGACACGATAGATTTTTCAAATAATGGTTTGAAAATTTTAAATCCTACGTCAGCTAAAATTACACGTAATTTAATTGAATACACATATCAACTTGAACTGACACATCTTTTAGATGAAAAAGGTATGATGTTAACAGAAGAAAGAATTTTAGGCTATAATGGTCAGTATTTTAGAATTTCATCTATTAGACGAAATTTAAAAGAAGTTAGTGTTATTGCAAAGCATATCTTTTTCGACTTAAATAAAAACTTTATTGAAGATATTAACATTAAAAATAAGACAGGTAGTATGGCTCTATCACATATTTTAGGTGGAACATCTTACCCTCATTCGTTTTCAGCAACATCTGACATTGATACGGTAGCTAGTTCACGTCTAGTTAGAAAAAATGTTGTTTCTGCTCTAATTGGAGATACTGATAATAGCTTTATCAATAGATGGGGCGGAGAATTAGACATTGATGGCTTCACTTTTAAGTTGAATGAGCAAATTGGTAAAGATGATGGGTATACGATTCAATATGGTAAAAACTTAACTGGACTAGACTTACAATTAAACATGTTAGAAGTTGTTACACGTATTCGTCCAGTCGGATTTGACGGGATTGAAATTGATGGATTATATGTAGACTCACCATATATTGATAACTATGCACTTCCAATTATCAAGGAAATCAAATATGAAAATGTCAAATGGAAAGGTTCTCCAAACTACGAAGAACGTGAAGATGATGATTCATATATTTATGATAATTTGGCAGAAGCACAGGCTAAATTAATTGAATTAGCAACTAATGAATTTGTTGTTAATGAAATAGATTCACCAAAAACAACAATCAATATCGAATTCATTGAATTGTCAAAAACCGAAGAATATAAACATTTGAAATTCTTACAGAACATTAATATTGGTGACACTGTTCATATTTACCATAAACCATTAGATATTAATTTAAAATCACGTTGTATTGAGTATGTTTATGATTGTATCTTAAATAAATATGAAACAATCACACTTGGATCATATACAAAAAACTTTTTCACTAAAACACAAAATACAAATAATACACTTGATAAAGGAGAATTAGATATTAAGTTTTCTGGAATGGTTAATGACATTCTACAACAAACACAAAAACATTTAAATGATTCTATCACACAAGCTATGGGTGGTTATGTATATAAAACAAATAACGCATTATATATCATGGACACTGACGATATTAGTACAGCTCAAAAGATATGGACATGGAACAAAAATGGGTAAACAGCTTGCCCCTCATACAAGTAATTGTATGATGAAAACTCGGTGAATTTATGGAAAGCTAAGTTCTATTATTAGAATATGCCAATCATAAGCCAAGCCAATGAAAGTCAATAAAAGTAATTGGAAGGTTCAGAGACTAATCGTTGAGTCATGACAGACGATAATACGAACAAGAGTGCCGAGAGTCCTATTAATATAGGATTATGATATAGTCCGAACTTATATGAAAATATAAGAAGTAGAGGATAAAGAGCCTTTACGGTAACAAATTGTAGCATTTAGTTCCACAGGAGTAGATGGCCCATACACAACAGGAATTACAATGGATGGTTATATTGTGGGTTCTATGATTAGTGCTAATAGTATTGTAGGTGAACAAATTCAAGCTAATTCTATTAAGGCGGCAAATTTAGAGGTAGATGTTCAAAAAAAAATAACAAGTGCAACTGATGAAGAAACGGTTAAAACATTAATCAAAGCAGATTTGGACGGATTTCAGGTAAATGTATCTAATACATATGAAACTAAAGCGGATGCAATGTCTAAAATCGAAGGTGTTAACGACTCCATTTCTGCCTTAGTTGGTCGTGTTAGTTCGGCTGAGTCTAAAATTACCGATGAAGCTATTACGAATACAGTTAAGAAAAGTTTTTATACTAAATCAGAGACAGAAAGTGCTATTACTTCAAAAGGTTATGCAACTGAATCGCAATTACAACAAACTGCAGATAGTATTACTTATAAATTCAGTCAAAGTGGCGGATACAACTTAATTAAAAATGGTGGATTTGAAAATGGAACTACTCATTGGATAAGAAATGGTAATTTTACCGATGGTAAGGATGTTTGGTCACCATACGGCAACGGAACATCGTGGGTAATATGGGCAGATGCTTGGTCGGGATTTTACCAATTCTTTAATTGTCGAGTAGGGCAAACCTATTCGTGGTCAATGGATGTTTATGTCGAGCATGGGTATTTTAGAGCTGGTGTGGAAGATATAAGTGAGGAATGGTATCGAGCAGACAATGGATGGGTTAAAATGAAAGGTACTTTTACTGCCACTCGTGAGAGCCATGCTTTTATCCTTTATGCAGCAGAAAATCACACCGCTGTTCATGTTGATAATATTATGGTCTGCGAGGGTGATATTCCATCTTCTTATACACCACATCCGAGTGAAATTTATGACGGTATTACAACCATCGACAAGGACGGTATTAAAGTCACATCATCAATCATGAATGGTTACACACATATGACAAATAGAGGTTTCTATATCAACAAAGATGACAGTAATATTTTTAAAGTTGATGGCGATGGTCTATCACTAAGAGGTTGTGGCGCTAATTCTGGACGATATATCAAGATAGAAAATGAAGATTATACAGTATGGAACAATAACATCAACTGTTTGCGTTTTGGTTATAAAAACTGGAATGGATGGGATGGAGTACCAGAATTCCTCATGGGATATAAAGGTTTTAGATATACTGATAGTGCAAACACAGGTGAAGATGCTTCTTATTTCGGAATGCAAACATGGGGACGTAATGTTAAAAATAATAATGAATATGCTTATCATGATATTTATTATAGAAGCGATAAGTTTGGTGACCAACACCATTTAAGATTTTCAGAGGATGGGCTAGTCCAATTACGCTCCCTTAAAAGAATAGAATTAAAAGCCGATTCTGCGAATTATATTGTCGTTGATAAAGATGGAGGACTATCATTTCCAGAAGGAGTCAATACTTTTGGGGTTAATGATACTATTTGGCTTAAAAACTCGAACTTTGGGATAGTTTGGGGGAAATACACTGGTAAAGAAGAGTATAATTTACGTCCTGCAACAACATCACCAGTCGATTTAGGCCATTCATCTTATCGTTATCGTACAGTGTATGCCACTAATGGTTCCATTAACACATCTGATATTGTTTTAAAAGAGAATATCGAACCTATTATTTCTAGAGAGTATGCAATGTTTAGAACTAATAATCCAACTATTGAAGACTATTATGAATTTGTTAAGACGTTACCACTTTATACTTACGACTATAAAAATGAAGAAGGTTATGATAGATCATTACACAATGTTGGATTTATTGCACAGGATGTAGCAGACACAACGGTTGGAAATGAATTTATTTTCAAAGGTGAAGATGGGCTTTATCAGTATAACATGCAGGGATATGTCGGAGTATTAGCTGCTGCTTTACAGAACGCTATAAAAGAAATTGATACTCTAAAAGTAAAAAATAATGAATTAGAGGAGCGTTTAAATGATTTAGAAGAACGATTAATTAAACTGGAAACCACCTAAATCATTGAAAGGGGCTATAAAACTTGGAAGAAAATTTATTAAGTAGATTATCACGCTTAGAAGTCCAGATTGAGAATATTGAAAAATCTCTAGATGTAGTTCAAGCCGAAACAAAGGCAAATAATCAATTGTGCAATGAATTAAATAAAATGGTCATTGAATTGAAGATCAGTAATGAAAACACAGCAAAAATGATTGAAGAAGTTAAAGGTAACAATAGTAAGGTGACATGGTTTTTTATCACAACTATTGCTACCTTTTTAATTACTCAGATTTTAAATTTTATTTCTAAGTAAGAGATTAAAAATTTAAGGAGGAGAGCGAATGGCAAAAAAAATATCCCAACTCACACAAGCTACTGAAGTTAAATCAGATGATGTGACAGTTATTGTACAGGATGGGGAAACGAAAAAATTACCATTAAACATGATGGTAACTAAGCAAGACATTGAAAATAAAAAAGTTGCAGGACTCGCAAAATTAGATGAAATTGAAGCAACTTATGAGAACGACACTTATACACCAACGATCACAGTTAAAAATAAGTCGTCTGTCAAAACTGGTGAGGGTGATGAAGTAGATTATTCGGCAAATGTTATGGATGGACATGCTAAAAGTGCAATTTTAAAAGGTTGTACGGGTTATCGTGATATTGATACAGGCGA
>CAMESA010000078.1 GCA_945935945.1 uncultured Mollicutes bacterium
AGATAAATAATGGAAGTAAGTTTATTGAAAGATGTTAAAGGTTTAGGCAAAAAAGGCGAAACTAAAACTGTTGCAGATGGATATGCTCAAAATTTTCTTATTCCTAGGAAATTAGTTGTTAAAAAAACTGAAGAAAGTTTAGCTACTTTAAAGAAAGAAAACGAAATCGAAGCAAAAAAACAAGAAGATTTAAAAAATGCTGCTTTAGAAGCAAAAGTAAAACTTGAAAGTATTGTTCTTGAATACAAATTAAAAGCTCATAAAGATAAAACACCTGCTGGTAGTATTTCAACAAAAGAAGTTGAAAAAGATTTAAAAGATAAATATGGGATTTCAATTGATAAAAGAAAATTCGTTGATAAATATCCAATGAATGCTTTTGGTTATACAAATCTTAAAATCGAACTTTATAAAGGTGTAATTGGAACTATTAGAGTTCATATAAGCGAAGAATAATATGGTTAAGAATTTACCTATTGATGAAATAAGCGAACAAACCGTACTTGGCATTGCTTTAATGGATCAAAAAAGCGCGTCAAATATCGTCGTTTCTCTAGATGAGGATGATTTTTACGCTGCAAACTTTAAAAATAGAATAATTTTTAGAGCAATGAGAATCATTTATGATGCCGGAAAACCAATTGATATTACCACTGTTATTTCTCAACTTGAAACAATGAAAGAGAGTGATTCTGTTGGCGGAGTTGATTATTTAATGCAAC
The DNA here is from genome assembly GCA_945935945.1 of uncultured Mollicutes bacterium. The sequence goes on from CAMESA010000078.1 coordinate 723, forward strand.
TTGCAATGCGTGCAACTTCATTTTCTAACGTAGATTTTTATATAAAAAATCTTCAAGACAAAACTTTGCTAAGAAAATTATTACTAGAAATTGGCAAAATTGAAAACGATTATGAAAGTAAAGAAATCACAGATATCAATAGTTTCGTTGCTGAATGCGAATCAAGAGTAAATTCAATTACAGAGCATAGACGAGTCAGTGATTTTGTTTCGATTAAAGAATCAGCAAGAGTAGTTGGAGAAAAAATTCAAACAAGTCATGGAAGTTCTGATTCAATCACTGGATTACCAACAGGATATTCGCATCTTGATACCTTAATTAATGGTTTAGGAAAAAATGAATTAGTAATTTTAGCTGCTAGACCTGCTGTTGGAAAATCAGCATTTGCTTTAAATATCGCATACAATGCAGCAAGCAAAACAAATCGTCCTGTTGCAATTTTCTCTCTTGAAATGTCAAATGAACAAATTTTAAAGAGATTTTTTGCTATGAGAAGTGGAATTTATAGCGATAATATCCAAAAAGGAATTTTATCTCGCGATGAAAGATTAAAACTTAAAGAAACAGAAAATGAACTTGCTGATGTTCCTATTTATATTGATGACAGCAGTTCCTCTTCAATTGATGATATTGTTTTAAAATCAAGAAAGTTAAAAGAAGCAAAAGGAGATATTGCTTTAATTGTTGTTGATTACATTGGTTTAATCAATGATCCAAAAAATATTTTTAAAGATAATGAACAAGCAAAAATTGCATCATTTTCACGTAGATTAAAAGTTATTGCTGGTGAATTACAATGTCCAGTTTTGTGTCTAGCACAATTAAATCGTCAAACTGAAAGTAGAGATAATCATAAACCACAACTTAGCGACTTACGTAGTAGTGGTGCTATTGAACAAGATGCTGATAAAGTTATGTTTTTATATCGTCCACAATATTATAAAGATCAAGGAATTAATATTGGAGGCAAGAAAAACGCTAACGAAGAAGATCAGCAAGTTCAATCTAATCCAAATCAAGCCGATGTTGTTGAAGTATTAGTTGCAAAAGCTAGAAGTGGAAAAGTTGGAACTGTTGAATTATTTTTCAACAAAAATTATGGCAAATTCTTCTCTCCTTCTTCAAACGAGTCATATCAAAAACTTAAACAATATACAAATCAAGGACCATCTTCAAGTATAGACGATGATTAGAATTGTAAATTTTGCTAGCGGCTCAAAAGGTAATTTTACATTAATCGAAGATGGCAAAACTAGAATTGTAATTGATTGTGGATTTTCAAAAAAAGCCGCAGAATCCATGTTAAATTCGGAAAATCTATCAATTTCAGATATTGATTTTGTACTTTTTACACATTCACATAAAGATCACATATTAGGTGAAGAAAACTTCGAAGCATCTAAAAAATATGCCTTATCTAAAACATTAGAGAAAGGCACTTTTAATGTTATGAAATTAAATATTTCATATCAATTTGGTGATTTTAAAGTCACCCCAATTAAAACAAGTCACGACACTCTTACCCCATGCGGGTTTAAAATTGAACATAGTTCAAATTATGTAATTGTTTACATAACAGATACTGGAACTTTGTCTCAAAAAACAATCAAATCTATTAGAAATGCAAATGTGTATATTTTTGAAAGTAATCATGACGAAGATATGCTTTTTAATTCTGGAAGACCTCACTTCTTAATTGATCGAATTTATGGTCCAAAAGGTCATTTATCAAATATATTAAGTGCTCATTATATGGCTGAATTGATTGGAAATAATACAGAAGCAATTTATTTGGCGCATTTAAGTGAAGAATGCAACACTCCTGAATTAGCTTTAGATACTTATTATGAAGTATTTAATAAACTTGGTGTATCAATTGATGGCATAAAATTAGACACTTTGTCTCAAAGAGAGAAAACAATCTATGTTAAAAATTAATGTTTATGCAGTCGGAACTATAAAAGAAAAATTTTATAGAGATGCTATCAATGAATATTTAAAAAGGTTATCTAGATTTGCAAAAGTAGAAATTATTGAAACTCCAGAATCAAAAATTCAAAATGGTTCAATAGAAGCAATACTAAATGAAGAAGCAAATCATATTTTAAAGAAGATAAAACCTGGAGAATACGTAATCTTAGTTGATCTTCATGGCAAAGAATATTCAAGTGAAGATTTTTCAGAATATATAAAACGACATTTAGATAGCGGTACATCTCCTATATCCTTTATAATAGGAGGGACACTTGGTCTTGGGAATGAACTTAGAAATATTGCAAAAGATAAAATTTGTCTTTCTAAAATGACATTTACTCACCAAATGACAAGAGTCATTTTGTTAGAACAAATCTATCGAGGATTTAAAATTATAAATAACGAAAGTTATCATCATTAAGGAGAAATTTATGGAAATGAAAGAATTTGAAAAATACAAGAAAGTTGTAGATGAAAGATATCCTCATATTAATAAATATGAACTAGAAACTGGGGAAATGTTCTTTGTTGAACCAAATTTTTATACTCAATTAGAATATGCAAAAGATCATTTTTTAGATAAATACGAGGATATTTTAAAACATATCGAAAATGCAGTAAAAAGAAACAAAAAAGTAATTTTTACTGCTGATTTTGATAATCCTGTTGTTTATTTAGATGATTATATATATCGTGAATTAAGTGACATAATGGGAGAGCTAAAAATAGGTTTTGATAATAAATCAAATCCTGACAGCGATTGGAAAGATTAAAAAAGAGCACCGCGCGGTGCTCTTTTCATTAATAAGCTGGTCTTAAATGTCTCATTGATAGGAACATAATTCTGAATGAGTAGAACATTAAGAATGTCATCATTCCAAATGATGGAACCAAGAAACCTAAAATTAATGATAACACTGCTGGTGATAAACCTGCCCAGAATGCCATTGAGAAACATTCAAGGAATTTAATTGATTTATTAGGATTATTTTTACCTCTAGTCATTAAGAATGTAACTAAACCCATAATCAACATCAAGCCACCATTGATGCCAATATAAATTCCAAAAGAAACCCAAGTTTGTTTTGTTCTTTGATCTATATATGCATAGTCGCTAAATTTTTTAAAATTATCAAGATAAGCCTCTTGTTTTTCTGAAATAGAAGCAGTTGTTGAAACATTATTTGTTAAAACATCTTTTAGACTGAAAGTATTTCTGCCTTCAAGAGAAGGGAAAGCTTCAACCAAATGATTAAAATTGCCACTTAATGAAGTTGATGCAGTGCTTGATTTATATGTTCTTGAATAAACAGCATTTCTTGTAAATAAAATAAATGAACTTGTTCTTGTATATTTTAAGTCTTCTAAAGATGCTTTAAGCTCCATGTCTTCTGCTTCGGTTGCATCACCATAATTTGTGTTGCTATTTGTGATATTTTCGATTACAACATTTAAATCTTCAATGCCATCTGAAACGACATAAATATCTAGCATATTTGATCCATTTCTTTCATATGAAAAAAGAGGTTTATAAACGTTCTTTGAAGCGTCACCTTGCATATAAAATGAATTGTATCTTTGAGAATTTTTTGTTGCACCATCTAAAAGACCGTCTTTTGTAAAGATAATGCTTTGTTCATCTGTTGAATTATTTACATAATCATCAAGACCATAGCAAAAAGCATCACTGACACCGCCATTAATGTAAGTGTTTCCTTGTGTTTGACTTGTTTGGACAGTGATTGGAATAACACTGATGATTGCTGAAAGAACAAACAAAATAATGGACCAAAACCATTTTGTTGATGTAGCAACACTAACTATAGCATCGTTTTTATATAAAGTTCTAAAAAATGGAATCAATGGTCTGATAGTAAATTTCTTTTTTGGTTTAATAATCTTAGCTTTGTTTTTACTCATTTCTTTACCTCAAATTTGCTTTTAATAGTATATACTATTAAAGATTTGAGTACAAATAAAATAAATAAAAAGAAGACTTTTTCCTTATAACTTTTCCAAATTTTTACAAAAATAGTTGAGTTTTGCAGGGTTTTTTGAAATTTTTTCTGTTTTTTCTATTCAAAGATTGACTTTTATTTTTAAATGTTTATACTTTATACACCTGGGGATGTTCTGGTTTCGACATGTATTCTTGGGCATAGATTGCAGTGGAGTTGTGACCTAATCACTTTAAACAATATCTGGCAACAGAAATTACAATTACGCATTTGCTGCTTAGTTCAGTTCTCTAATATTTGAGATAGCGTGGGGCGTTAGCTATTTTCTCTTAGTAGTTAATTGCTTCTTATAATTAAGAGATATTATTTATTTGATGATTATATTATAGATAAGAAAGAAATAATCTAGTGGTGTAAAGTTTGTAAGTATTGATAAGCCATGAAATTTAAATACTTGCTAAACTGTAGTGGTCTATGTAGGGGGTATGTGGACCGGAGTTCGACTCTCCGCATCTCCACCATAAAAGAACTAGAATTGTGATACGAGAAATCTGTCACAATTTTTTCAT
>CAMESA010000079.1 GCA_945935945.1 uncultured Mollicutes bacterium
CCAAACTTGAAGCGTATTTACTAAGAGCTCTGTTTATTGCTTTTTTAGGGTTGATTATCGTTGTTGCAAAGCTATCCTCGATATCTTTATTTATAGCAACTTCAAAAATTTTTATATATTTTTTAATAAAAAACAAAATTAGCAGAAATATAATCTGAAAAATAAAGAGTGCTAAAGATAAGATTGTGACAAAAAGCAATTTTTTTGACTGATTAATACAAAAGTAGTCTATAAAGTTAAATACAATAACTAATAGTCGAAAAATATATCTACTTTTTTCTAAATATGAACCAATTTTTCCTATAATTTTATTTTTCTCATTATTATGAACAAAAAACTCATTAACTAAATAAACAATAAAATATAAAAATGAAATTCCTAAAATTATTGAATATGTAACTAATAGAGATAATTTATTTATATTTACATAAATTAGAAAAGAATAAATTCCTAAAAACAAAAAGTTAATGACTAAAATACTCCGTTTCTTTAAAAGGTTAATGAAACGGTATAACATCCTAAATGCAGATTGAGTATGTTTTGTTGAAATAAGGTGCATATCTTTCCCTTCATAAGTTTATAAAACTTAACACTTTTTAACAAACAATCTCTTAATTTGCCTTTTGAATTTCTATTAAACGTTATCTGCTTGTGCGTTGTATAATAAAGAAGAGGAACACAAATTATGAAAATTAAATACCAAGAAAAATCATTTGAAGACATTCTTTCTTATTCACCAAAAAAGAGCAAAAAACCTAAAAAACCCTCTAGATTCCGGAGATTTTTGTTAAAAACTGTTTCAAAATCTGATTTAAAAGTTACTAACTTTACATATAACTTAAACGATGTTTCTACATTAAAAATTGATGAGCCAATTCTAATTTTAATGAATCATTCATCCTTTATTGATTTAGAAATTGCTTCAACAATTTTCTATCCACGTCCATTAAATATTGTTACAACTACGGATGGATTTATTGGCAAGAATTGGTTATTAAGAAATCTTGGTTGTGTTCCAGCAAAGAAATTTATCCTTGATGTTGAGCTTGTTAGAAATCTTTTATATGTCACAAAGAAATTAAAATCTTCTATTTTGATGTACCCAGAAGCAAGCTATTCTTTTAGCGGTCAAACAACTCCTCTTCCTGAATCAGTTGGTAAATTTATAAAACTTTTAAATATTCCAGTAGTTACAGTTATCACTGAAAATGCCTTTTTAAGACAACCTCTATACAACATGCTCTACAAACACGAAGTTAAAGTAAGTGCAAATGCAAAAATTTTAATCAGCAAAGATGAAATAAAGACACTAAGTATTAAAGAAATTAACGAAAGACTTAAAAAAGAGTTTCAACTTGATTATTGGAAAACTCAAAAAGAGCATAATGTTATCATAAAAGAAGATAATTTCGCTGAAGGTTTGGAAAGAGTCTTATATAAATGCCCACATTGTGGGACTGAAGGGGAAATCTCAACAACAAAAAATAATATTAAATGTAATAAATGTGGCGTTACCTATGAAATTCAACCAACTGGCGAATTAGTTGCGTTGAATGCAACAACAAAATTCTCATCAGTTTCATCCTGGTATGATTATGAAAGAGAAGAGGTCAGAAAAGAAATTTTAAACGGTACATATAAAACTGAGTTTGATCCAACATTATTTGTCACTCTTGATACTTATAAATTATTTAAAGTAAAAGATGTAAATCCTCATTTTGTTCACGACATAAATGGCTTTTCATTAACTGATGAGGAACATAATTTATCTTTTAAATTAAATCCACAAGAAACATATAGTGTTTATAGCGATTTTTATTGGTATGAAATTGGAGATGTTATTTCTATTGGAAATACTGATATCCAATATTATTGCTTTCCTGAAAGTAAACGTGTTTCAGTCGCAAAAATTAGAATTGCGAGTGAAGAAATGTTTAAACTAAAAAATAACACAAAGTAGAGGTTAAATATGAATAAAAGAGAAAAATTCTTTAAAATCTTAAAGTTTACGTCTGTTTTTTTAGCAGTTCTAAATGCAATTTTCTTTTTTGCGATGAAATGTTGCTGGAGTGGTTTATCATCGTTTCTTAAATATGGTTCAAATCATATTGAATTTTTGTATTATTTACCACCAATTGTATCTGGATTATTTTTTATTTTAGCAATAACATCCATTATCCTATATTTAATAAAGGATAAAACAAGAAATATTTGGCCAATAATTGTTTTAAGTCTTGATCTAATTGAAGCAGCAATTATCATCGCTGTAACAATATTTGGAGCAATTGATTATTTATATTTTATAATTCCTGACTTTATAACCTATTCTCTAATTGCAGGTTTTTTATATTTTATTGCCTATTTTATGTTTATTTACCCAAAAAAAGAGAGAAAAACAAAAAATATAATCAAGGGTATAACATTTGGATCGATGGTTGTTGTTCTATCTATTACTCTTCTAAACTTAACAATAAATAGTTTTTCAACCAAACCTGTTGTCTATGCTGTTGAAGATACATATCAAATTGTATTTTCTACTTCTAGCGAGTCTATAGGCTATGTAAAAATAAACGATAAAACATATGCTGATACATATGCAGGAAGTTATGAGAATTCAAAAATTCATAAAATAATTGTCCCTCAAAAAGATCTTGATGAAGCTAAAAATTATGAAATTTATTCTCAAAAAATGTTTTACAAAGGACCATTTGGCGGATTTAAAGGAAGAGAAATTAAAGAATCCTTCGCCTTTAGACCAGTGAATTCATCTGATGGTATATCTTACTATTCACTCGCAGATATTCATATGGAGAAAAATGGAAGTATCAAAGCTTCATCTTACCTTGAAAATAAAGATTTTTTAGTATTAGCAGGAGATATAATCTCTATGGTTGACTCATTTTCTAATGCTAATTATGTAAACAAAGTGGCAAGTGAAATTACAAAAGGCGAAATACCGGTAATTTATGCTAGAGGAAATCATGAAATAAAAGGTAAATGGGCTGATAAATTATACAAATTTGTTGGTTCGAAAAATCAAAACTTTTATTACTATTTTACCCTTGGCAACAGCGTTTATGGTTGGACCCTAGACATCGGTGAAGATCACGATGATGACTGGTGGGAATACTATGGAACTGCTGATTTTGAAACTTATCGTGATGAACAGATTAGTTTCCTAAAAGAAGAAAAAGATAAAGGCACATATTCATCATATCCATATCATCTTGTAGTATGTCATATACCTCTACCATTTATAAATTCAAGAAAGAATCATGAAGAGAGTAAAAAAGAATTTATTTCAATATTAAACGAGCTAGATATTGACATGGAAATTTCAGGACATCAACATGATTTATTTATTTTTGAACCTGGATTAATAACTCCAAATGAACAATTAAAATATAATATCGAATACGACGGAAAAGGTAAAACTTATAAGGGCTATTTATTAGATTTTAATTTCCCAACATTCTTAGTTTCAAAAAGAGGATTAACACAAACAGATGATGCAAAGTTAGCATATAGTCACAATCAAATTGGGTTCAATGTTCAAGTAGACTCTTCGTTTACTAATGAAATTGTCTACTACAATAACGTGAATGGTGAAAAAGTAAATGTTGTTAATCCATTCTTTGATAAAAATTATGGCGATACTATAACTATAGATCTAGCAACAAAGTCATTCAATTAAGGCTGAGCATTTTAATACATTTTCATAACAAAAACATAGGTGCGAAACTGTATTAAAACGCTCCCTTTTTCTTATAATAGTTGTCAAAGAACTCGCTACTAGAAATTGAATAAACCAAATCTTTCACAAAATATATATAAACAGAACTAAAGCATCTGATAATCTAGTGAGAATGATTATAAGCCTTGGCAGTATGCTTTGCAAGGATTTTTTTAAAAATGTTTGAGTTCTGCAAGGTTTTTGAACAAAACGACTAGATTTTTTTAAAGAATAGTTGCTTTCTTCTCGAGAAAAATCTCGAAATAATGATTATTTTCACTAAATCTCAGTCGCTATTAGATGTTATTTGCTAAAAATACCTGCTTATTTATATTAATAATAAAAAGAAAAATGAATAAATTTTTCAAAAATATTTGAGTTCTGCAAGGTTTTTGAAAAATATTAGCCTAAAAATATGTTTTTAATTAAAAATAAAAGGGTCTATTTTAGACCCTTAATTTTTAATTACCCCAGAAAGAAACACCACCAATGTCATTCATTATTCTTAGATAATTGTTGTCACTTCTCGTTTCCTTAAAGAAACAAATATAATATGACTTCTGATCAATTTTTTTGTAATACAGTTTACTCCAAGAACTTCCAAAATTTAATGTATAACCTGCATCTTCAACAGCTTTAGTCATCGAATCAAAAGCACCATCAACATCTTTAGTTAAAACGAATGCTTCATCTCTTGTACCATAACCATAAGTTACTTTTTTATAATTTAGATTATGGTCATTTTTCCAAATTTCAACAACGCTGTCTTCAGGGAGTGTAACTTCATAACCTAATGTTGGATCGATATCTTTGTATAATTTAATCAAAGAATCAATATTGTTGTAATGTGGAACATTAAGTACCCCTTCACCTTTATAGATTACTAATTCTATACGATAATCAAATTGTGAATGATTAAGATATGTGTAATCTGTTGTTGGATACATTGTTACAGCAATTTTTATATCGCTATCAACTTGATAGAAGGTATATTGATTTTGACCTCTAACTTTTTGTGTTAAAGGTAAGTTTTTATCGTCTCTAACAGTTTTAAATCCTGAATCCAAAACTGCTTTTCTATATCCGCTATCGACTGTTCTACTATATTTTGAATAATAATTCGTCGCAAATTCTTTTGTAACATCACAAGTAACTACTGTTAATGGTTCTTCATAATCAACACCAGCATAAGATTCTAATGAATGGACTTCATAATCTGCTTCATAAGTATCTTGTAGACGTGGGAACTCTGACGCGTTATACCAAGAGCCAATTACTTCTTCTAATTTTTCAGTAAGTGTTTTAGTTCTTACCATATCGCCTCTATAAACCCAAATATAAACCGCGTTTTCATCCTCTGATTTGTTTGAAATATCCAAAACTATGTCATCTTTTTGATAAATTATGTGTCTACTTCCACTAGTTGTGTTAATTTCGTTCCATTTAGAGAATCCATAATCCTCGATTTTTGA
>CAMESA010000080.1 GCA_945935945.1 uncultured Mollicutes bacterium
TTCTGCTGAATAATCAAAAGACTTCATAAAAAATAGCTGTTATCACATTACTTTGATAACAGCTTTTTGTTTTGCAAAAATAATATAAAATACCAAAATTTTTATTCGCTAGTAGATTATTAGTAGGTTTCTAGTAGGTTTCTAGTACATTTCTAGTACATTACTGGTAGGTTTTTTAGTTTTTGCTTTTTAGAATATATAAAATACCGATTGTTTTTGGTCCACAATGTGATGAAACAACACATCCAGCTCTTGTATGTCTGATGATTTTTGGATCAATTATTTCGCCTAATCTCTTAATAATGTAATTATCTTCACCATCCATGTGTCCACTATCAGTGACAAAAACATTATCTAAATCAATGTTATTATCATTATAATCTTTTAAAAATTCTTCAATTTGTTCATCAACTGCTTTTCTATATAAGCCTCTTGGTTTTTTATAAACAGTTAATTTTCCATCAATAACTTTTGCAACTGGGTGAATCTTGAGCGCATGAGCGAAAATTTTTGTCATACCAGAGCATCTTCCACCTTTATATAAATAATCTAAGCGGTCAATGCAGAATTTAGCACTTACTAAAGGTACTAATTCACGTACTTTTGCTGCAATTTCATGAATATTTAAACCTTCATCTCTATATTTGACCATCTTAGAAACAAGCAAACCAATACCGGTTGATAAATTTTGAGAATCAACAACTTCAATTCTATCATCATCAAATTCTTGTTTTGCAATCATAGCATTGTTATATGTTGAAGAAAGTCCACTACCAATGCCAGTAAAAATAATGTCACAGCCCTGATCGACATATTTTTTAAATAATTCGATCATTTCGCCAATGTTTTTAGCTCCTGTTTTTGGAGTGTTCCCACTTTCAACAACTTTTTTATAGACTGTCTCGCTATCAATGTCGACACCATCCAAATAATCATGGTCATCACCTGCAAATGAAACATGTAATGGTGTTAAAACAATATCATTTTTTTCAACATATTCTGGTTCTAAATCACATGTTGAATCAGCAATTATTATAATTTTATTCATATACTCTCCTGCTAAGTAAATAAATTTTACCATAGAAAAAGAAAAAATAATAACTCATTTTATATAGACAAAAAGCAATATTTCTACTATTTTTGATTATTTTACTAATTCAAACTTTTATTAATACACCAAAAATTGTATTATTGAACACGTTGAGGAGAATTTACATATGAAAATTAAAAAAGAAAATAAAGTTTCAACACTGATTAAAGATTTCAAGAAATTCATTTCCAAAGGCAATATCATTGATATGGCTGTTGGTGTTATCATGGGTTCTGCATTCAGTGCAATTGTCACAGCATTTACAAAAATCTTGTTATCAGTTTGTACTTGGAGTGTTCCAGGTGGTTTAAATGGTCTTGTTACCGTTCTTCCAGCATTAAATGAAGCTCAAGCCGGTTATAATCCTGAAATTGGTCTTGCTCAAAAATTTAACGCTAGCGAATTACAAGCTTTAGCTGAAGAACTTGCAAAAGCAAATTATGGTGAAGCTAAAGTTACAGAAAATACAAATCTAATTGCTAGTTGCAAAACAGAAATCATTGGAAAATACACATTACATGGATCAATTTACACATATAATCAATCTGCTGTTATTGATTGGGGTGTATTTATCAATGCAATTATTTCATTCTTAATTATCGCATTAACATTATTTGTTATCGTTAAAATCGCTTCATTTGTTAGAGTTAAAAGAGAAAACTTCAAAAAGAAACTTGAAGCTGAAATTTATGAAAGTGAACCACCAGCACCAGTTGCTCCTGCTGAACCACCAAAACCAAGTGAAGTTGATCTCTTAATTGAAATCAGAGATGCTTTAAAAGCTAAAACTGAAGAAACAAAAGTTCAATAATTGAAAATGGATGACCGAGAAGTCATCCATTTTTTATTCAACTTTTTTATCAATGTTTGGATATGTGTCTTTAACTTTTTGAACAGCGCTATCAATTAAATTTATTTCTTTTAAAGCTTCGCCAGGATTTAACCTTTCAGCAGCTTTTTTCTTTTTTGAAAGAGCATATTGAATTTCACTGTAACTTTTTTCTATTAATCCTATATATAATATATAAGTTCTAATTGCGATTGTTGTTTTGCAACATCTTAAGACGCTCATTTCATCATCATTTAATTCGCGAATCAATTTTTCGCCTTCTTGAGCATCTTTTGTCATAAAAGTAATGAATATTTTGTTGAATTTTACTTCTCTAACTGTTGATTTTGCTATTTTTTTCTCGTTATCTAGCAAATTATCAATAATTTCAAGTGCTTTTTCTGTATCACCTTTTCGATAATACATAAGGGCTGTGATAAGATTAACTTGAGCTGTAAAATCTGTAATTTCATCAAATACTTTCATGTCTTGATAATCTTCTTGATAATATTCACTTGCTTCAATAGCAAGTTTTTCGTTGAAAGCACCACTATTAATCTTTTTTGATAATGCGATAAGACGATAACCATCAGTCATGCTATCAAGTTTTGCTGGAAAATAATTATATAAAAGGAAGCAAGCACCAACTGTTGCAACAATTGTGATACCATATTTGATGAACATTAAATTTTTTGCTGAAGTTGAATCTTTTATAAAAATGTTTACACAATATAAAGCTACAAATTCAAGTAAAATCAATACAAGTGGCATAAAAACAAAGGTCATTGGATATGATTTTTCACTTTTTGGAGCAATTTTTGTTTCGCCAGCTAAACCATTAAATGATGTGAATTTAAATTTAAAATATTTTTTGCCTGTATCATAATGTTTAACTTTGTATAAGCAAAAACCTAACATATTGATTGATAAAACTTCATATTTGCCTATTTTTGCACCAATTGCGTGTCCAATTTCCATAAAAAGAACATTAATTAAAATTCCAATTAAGAGCGCTAGTAAAACAAATCCGAAATTAGTACCTTGATTAGTTGAAAGATATCCACTTTCAATTGCAGGTCTAAAAACAGTTAGTCCTACAATAATGATGATCGTACCCATTAAGATATAGATCAAGCTAGAAAATAAATCTTCTTTATTCATAAATTCCTCCTTTTGTATATCGATCAAACGTCTGATTACAAAAGTTACTTTTAAATTCTAAATAAAATGTGTGATTTAGTAAACGTTTATATTTTTTTGGAATAGTTTTGAATTATAACAGCAACCGTATCTTCATTAATAAATGATAATAACTTATCAACAATTTCTTCAATTTTATATTCTTTTTTTTCTAAATAGTAGATACTTTGATGAGTTAAACTGTTTGAAAAAAATCTAGATAAATCAATTTTGCTATCAATTCCTAGATTAAATTTGTTTAGATAAGATGAAAACGCTTTATAAAAATAAGAAAAAATCGCTTCTTCAACGATTTCTCGAGCGGATGAAGACAAAATTTCAGTAAAGAAATCAAAACTAGCATAATATTGATTGAACAAACTTGTCAAAATCGTTTCAATCTTGTTCGTTTCAATAATCACAAAAGGTTTTTCTTTTACGATATCGTAAACTAAATCAAAAATATTTTTATAATGATAATAAAAACTTTGTCTTTTAATATTAATTTCTTCACACAAAAGATTTACATCTATTTCATCCAGATTTCTAACTTTTAATAATTCGACAAATTTTTCTTTTAATTTTGTTTCAATATCTTTCATTATTTTTTAATCTCTTTCTTACAAAATTTACAAAATATATACCTATTAAGACAAGTATTTCAGTTAATACCATCACTAAAATTATTAATATATCGGTTGCTGCAGGGATTCTTGGGGGATTATTTGGATATAAATTTAACCAGTTTGTGCTATAAATCGACCATATTGAGATGATAAAAAATAAAATTAAATCGATTCCCATAACAAAAATTCTAAACTTATTTAAAGGTAAAATTGTAATTAAAAGTACAAAAACACTCGAAATTGATATAAACCAGGTTGCATTTGTTCTTGCAATTTCAATCGCATCGCTATTTAAATCTCTAATTCCGTTATAATTTGTTCCAAAAATAATTGCATAAAAAATGATTACAATAAACGCTAGAGAAATTCCTGGCGGAACTGCTTTTAGAATAATATTATGAATAAATCCACCTTTAATTCTTTCTTTGTTTGGTTCAAGAGCAAGGAGGAATGCACTCATTCCGATCGATGCAATTTCCCATGCGTAGAAGCATCCAGGTGTAAATGGCCAACCAACTCTTGTAAATAATCCGAAAAATAGGAAGAAAACATTCAAAATCGCGCTAAAACTCGTTTTTATTAAGAAAAGTGAACAAGTTCTTTGTAAATTATTTATGACTCTTCTTCCTTGAAAAACAACTTCAGGTAACCCGCTAAAATTGTTGTCAACCATGATTAAACTTGCTAAATCTTTAGCTGCATTTGCACCATTTGCAACAGAAATTGATACATTTGCCGCTTTAAAAGCTAAAATATCATTTACACCATCACCAAACATTGCAACAGTGTGACCTTTTTTGATCAAAGATTCGACAATTAATTTCTTTTGTTCTGGTGAAGTTCTACCATAAACATTATATTTTTCAGCGTTTTCGATAATAAAATTGTCATCTTTTGTTGATAAATTTACTGAATTTTCTGCTCCACGAATATCAACTTCTTTTGCAATACTTTGAACTGTTAAATCGTTGTCGCCACTTATAACTTTGATGGTGACTTCGTTATCGTTAAACCATTTGATGATTTCTTTTGCATCTTCTTTGACTGCATCTTTTAGTATAACAAGCCCAATTGCGTGACTTTTTCCAATTAATTCGTCATTTTCAATTCCATTTTCATTGATTGTAAGGAGTAAAACTCTTTTTCCTTCTTTTGAATAATTATCAATTTTTTGTTGAATTTTATCACTATCATTATCAATTTTTATAAATCCGTATGCGCCAAAAGCAATAGTTTTATCATTTTTAAACTTCATTGCAGAATATTTTTTAGCTGAATCGAAATGAACAACATCCTCTATTTCTAATTTTCCATTATTTTCAAAGTATTTTTTAAAGGCGTTTATTGTAAAATTGTCATCGCCAATGCTATGAACCACCGTTTGTAACATCTCAAAAATTGAACTTTTGTATGTTTTTTCATCAAAAAGTTCGATTTTATCAACT
>CAMESA010000081.1 GCA_945935945.1 uncultured Mollicutes bacterium
CACGTGAGTGCATTGTTTCTGATAAAGAAGCTTTTAATAAAAGTTTGAAGACTAAATCTTTATATTCATATAAATGTCATGCTGGTTTAAACGAAGCAGTTATAAATTTACATATTGATAACGAAGTTGTTGGTTTTTTGATGCTTGGTCAATTTTCAGAAATTCAAGATGAATCAGCAAGAATTAAAGAATTATTTCATTATTTGGATGACGTAACGTTTAAAAAAGAAGAAAAAGAAAGATTTATTTCTGAAATTCCTACGATTAATAATGATGATATCAAAATGATTTCAAGTTTACTTGTGTCTTTAAGCGAATATATCATTAAAGAATCGATAATTAAAAAGTCACAAAATAAATTTATTGAAGAATTAGATGCAATAATTGAAAAAAATATTCAATCAACCGTGATTAAATCTGATTTTATTGCTCATGAACTTGGGATATCTAGAACATCTTTATATAATTTGTCAAAAAAATATTTAGATACAACGTTAGGTGAAAGAATTTTAAATCATAGATTAAAATTCGCCGAGAATTTTTTACACAATAATGATTTTTCTATCAACGAAGTCGCTGAAAAATGTGGTTTTTCTGATTACAAATATTTTATCAAACTATTCAAACGAAAATATGGTTTAACACCTGGACAATATCGTCGAAATGTATCGTAAAATTGTTTGGACGATATTACTACTTTTTGAACATTATTAGGTATAAAGAAATAATGTTTTTTTAGAAAATAATAAAAAAAGGAGTTCATATGAGAAATACAACTTTTGCATTATTTTTTGGCAACAGAGGTTTTATGCCTGCCGAATTAATTTTGGATGCTCGTAAAGAAATGGTAAAAGCAGTAACTGATGCTGGATTTGACTACATAATAATGGATGAAAGCGCAACTAGATATGGGGCTGTTGAAACAAGAGATGAAGGTAGACTTTATCATGATTGGTTAGAAAAAAATCGTAATAAGTTTGATGGCGTTATTCTTTGTATGCCTATTTTCGTTGATGAAAATGGAGCAATTGCTGCTTTAAGGGATGCAAATGTTCCAATTTTAATGCAAGCATACCCTGATGAAATTGGAAAAATGGATTTTCAACATCGTCGTGACGCATTTTGCGGAAAATTTTCTGTAACTGATGTTTTTTCACAATACAAAGTACCATTTACAATGTTAAAACCTCATGTTGTACACCCTTTATCAAAGGAATTTAGACAAAACTTAATCGATTTCGCTCGAATTTGTAAAGTTGTAAATGGAATGAAAAGATTTACTGTTGGCTGCATTGGCGCTAGAACAACAGCTTTTAAAACTGTTAGATTTGATGAAATTACACTTGAAAAATATGGAATTACCGTTGAATCTTTTGATATGTCTGAAGTTTTTAAAAAAGTTGATGAACTTAAAGATGATGATGAAAGAGTAATTAAAAAAGAAGAAAGACTCAAAAATTACACCGATTTCAGCATTTGTCCAATCAAAAGATTAAATACTTTAGCTAAATTTTCTGTAGTTATTGATGAATATATTGAAGAATATCACCTTGATTGTCTCACTCTAAGATGCTGGAATGAAATGGAAACATATTATAGAGTATGTCCTTGTGTTTTATTATCAGAATTAAATGATAGAGGAATTGTTGCAAGCTGCGAAATTGATTTATGCAGTGCAATTACAATGAGAGCAATGAATTTAGCTACTGATTTACCAACAGCTTGTTTAGATTGGAATAATAATTATGGCGATAACGAAAATGAAGTAATTTTATTCCATTGTGGCCCTGTTGCTCAATCATTAATGACCAAAAAAGGATTAGTTACAGATCATAAAATGTTCTCAAAATGTGACCCGGATTCAGGCTGGGGAAGCAATGAAGGCAGAATTAAAGCATTTGATATGACTTTCTCAAACTGCAAAACTGAAGATGGAAAAATTTATATTTATGCTTCAGAAGGAAAAATGACAGATAAAGAAATCGAACCTGAATTCTTTGGATGTGGTGGTGTCGCCCATATCGATGATTTAGAAAATAAATTAATTAGACTTGGAAGAAATGGTTTCAAACATCACACAACTATCGGTGTTGGACATCTAAAAGATGTATTAACTGAAGCATTTACAACATATTTAAATTACACAGTTATTGATATTGATAAGTAGTATGTTTGTTGGCGGAATTGATGTAGGAACAACTGGAGCAAAAATTACAATCTTTGAAAATGGAAAGATTGTTGATTCTTTTTATCAAAAATATGCTCACGATCGTTTTTCAAACGGGGATGAACTTGATGCAAGTTTAATAAAAGACGCAGTTTTTTATATTTTGTGCGAAACTTTAAAAAAATATCCAGCAATTGAAAAAATTGGCGTAACTTCTTTTGGTGAAACATTTGTATGTTTAGATGAAAACGATAATATTTTGCTCCCATCATTTTTGTATACTTCAAAAATTGGCATTGAAGAAACTAGAGAAATAGAAGAAAAAATTGGTCAAGATTTGATTGGAGAAATTACAGGATTAAAGATAGATTCAATGTTTTCTTTGCCTAAAATCTTATATATAAAGAATAATTTGCCTGAAATTTATGCAAAAATTGATAAAATCTTGCTAATTGAGGATTATATAACATATTGTTTGACTGGTTTTAGATATATTGATTATTCACTTGCTAGCAGAACAATGTGTTTTGATGTCCATAAAAAAATATGGAGTGAAACAATTTTAAACAAATTAGGTATTAATTCAGATTTGTTTTCAAAACCATGCAAAACTGGTGAATTTTGCGGGAGTTTAAATAGTGAATTACTTAAAAAATATGCAATAAATCATGATGTAAAAGTCTATGCAATTGCTCATGATCAAATTGCAAATGCAATTGGAAGCGGAATCATTAAAGAAGGCATGGCGGTTGATGGAAATGGAACATGCGAATGCATTAGTGTTTGCTATGATATTAATAAAGTTAAGGATGCAAGTTTTTTATGTAATGAAGGATATTGTGTAGTACCTTATCTTGATAATCTATATGTTTCTTATATTTTAAATTATACTGCTGGTGCACTAATTGATTGGGTTGTTCACACCTATTTTAGTGATTATGCAGGTGAAAATATTTTTGAATTTTTAAATGAAAATATTAGCGACAATATTAATGATATCATGGTTTTACCATACTTTAGTGGTTGTGCAACTTTACACCCTGATAAAGACATCAGGGGCGCTATTGTAAATCTTTCTTTAGAAACATCAAAGTTTGATATTTATAAAGCTACTCTTGAAAGTTTATGTTTTGAAATGAAACTCAATATTGAAAATTTTAAGAAGCACGGTGTTTCAATAAATAGTCTTGTTGCAACTGGCGGTGGAAGCAAAAATGATGTTTATTTACAGATGAAAGCCGACATTCTAAATATGCCAATTTACAAGATTTCATATAAAGATGCAGGCACAGTCGGAGCATATATTTTAATGAGTGAAGATGATGTAAAAGCTGCATTAAATCCCAAGAATTTTACAAAAATAGTTGAGTTCTGCAGGGTTTTTGAGCCAAATAGAGAAAAAAATGCTATCTATGAAAAGAAGTTTTTACATTATAAAAATATGTATAAATGTATAAAGGGAATTTAAAATGAACGAGTTAAATTATGTCGGAAATGAAACACAATTGTATTCAGTTGAAGAAGTTACTTTGCATAATAACAAGCGTGAAGGAACTAGAATTTTAATTGTTAAAAATAAGTGTGGATTAGAGATGAGAATCAATCTAGATAGATGTTTTGATATTTGCTATCTATCTTTGAAAGGTACAAATCTTTGTTACATTACTCCAAATGGAGTTGTCAATTCAAAATATTACGACGACAAAGGAGCTGGATTTTTAAAATCATTCACTGCAGGTTTTTTAACAACATGCGGATTAACACAAGTTGGATCTCCAAACAATGATAATGGCGAAGAGTTGCCACTTCATGGAACAATTTCAAATACACCTGTTGATAGGTATTGTTATGATGTTTTAGATAATGAAATTATTTTAAAAGCTATTATTTTAGATGAAGGAATATTTTCTCATAAACTTAAATTAACAAGAACAATAAAAATAAGTTTAAATGAAAATAATTTCTCAATTCATGATTTAATAGAAAATCGTGGAGATCAAAAAGTTCCATTTGAAATTCTCTATCATATGAACCTCGGTTATCCTTTGCTTGATGAAAATCTAGTCTTAAACATACCTTCTACAAAAGTTGAATTCAGAAATGAAGAAGCAGAAAAATATAAAAATTATTTAGAAATTGAAAAACCAACTAATAATTTTGTTGAAAGGTGCTATTATCATTATTTCAAAGATTCTGATGTTAAAGTAACAGCATATAATCCTAAAATCAAAAAAGGAATAAATATTATTTATTCAAATCAAGAACTTCCATATTTTGTTGAATGGAAAATGAATGGTATTAGAGATTATGTTTTAGGACTAGAGCCAGGTAATTGTTTACCTGATGGACGAAATGTTATGAGAACAAAAAATATATTAGATTTTATTAAGCCAAATGAGAATAAAGAGTTTAATATTAAAATAGAAATTATGGAGTAATTTTATGTTAGTAAGTTTAAAAGAAGTATTAAATTATGCAGAAATAAATAACTGTGGAATAGGTTCATTTAATACACCAACTTTAGAAAGTTTGAATGCCGTAATAGGAGCTGCGGAAAAATTAAATGTTCCAGTAATTATTATGCATGCACAATGTCACGAACCTGAATCGCCATTAGAAAATATTGGCCCAGTAATGGTTTTACTCGCTAAAAATGCTAAAGTTCCAGTTTGCGTACATTTAGATCATGGTGAAACTGTTGAATATCTTAAAAAAGCAATTGAAATTGGATTTAGCAGTGTTATGTTTGATGGATCTGCACTCGCATATGAGAAAAATGTTGAAATCACTAAAGAAGTTGTTGAATATGCTCATAAACGTGGCGTTGATGTTGAAGCAGAAATTGGAATTTTAGGTGGAAGAGAATCAGGCGATAGAAAATTAAGCAAAGAAGAGATGTATACTGACCCAGTTCTTGCTCAAAAATTTGTACAAGAAACTCACATTGACGCTTTGGCTTGTTC
>CAMESA010000082.1 GCA_945935945.1 uncultured Mollicutes bacterium
ACCAGATCCATTAGTTGGAGATATTTCGATTTTTGCAATCTCTAAAAATGGAACAGTTGGTCCAGCAGGAACGCTTTCAAATGCAACAATTTCTAATAATTACATGACAAAAAATGGAAATGCTGCAATTTCACTTAGAGGTGTTGGAGATAGTTTTGCAAAAGACAATTTATTCAATAATGTCTCTAGAACTCAACCAACTGGCGACACTTACAACACAATTTTCCACTTATATAATGATAAAAATATCGAAATTTCTGGAAATTATAACGAATATACTCTTGATAAGAATTTAGCTGGCATTACGACAGCTGGAACAACCGCTGAAGAACAAATTGTTTTAAAAGACAACAAAAACGTCAATTTCTTAACAATCGATGATGTTGGACCTCAAATTGATGTTTCAAAATTCACTAATTCCATCTCAATTGATGGTAATTTAGCTGATTGGGATGCTCAAGGAATTGATATTGAACTTACAGGCGCAACCGATTCAGAAGGAAACGAAATAAATTTAAAAACAATCGAAAACAATTTCAAAGTTCACACTCTGAAGATGGGTTATAACGACACAGGCATCTATTTTGGCTTTGATATTTACGATAATTTAATGGAATTTAAGACTGCAAATGACTTCTGGATGGGTGATTGTGTTGAGTTAATGATGTCAACAATTACAAATTTACCAAATGCTGATTTATCAGTTTATAAAGAACAAGGTGGTGTCTTGCAAGCGGCATTTGCACCAAATTGGGTAAAACAGCACACTGTTGCACGTGTTAGAAGCAACTCAAAATATGTAGACAATGATTCAATGCAAGTTTCAATTGTTAAAGGAACTTCAAATTATAGTGGAGAAATTTTAATTCCATTTACGATGGCTCCTGAATTTAAAGAAGCTATTGATAATGAAAAACGCATCGATATTTGTATTATTTGTGCAGATGGTGATAGACCATCACAAAAAAGAGTTCAAGCTGCAAATGTAATTCACAATGTTGAAAACAACAAAACAAAAACAGCTCGTATGGCTCAATATTTATTTAAGTAATTTTTAGAATCTATGATTCTTAAATTAGAATAATTTTTTCATGGGAGGACAATAATATGAAGAAAAAATTTATTCCTGTCATTGCTCTCGCTTCAATTCTTACTTTAGGTACTGTATCAACAACTATTACAAGTTGTGATCCAACCCAAGAAGTAGTCGAAGTAACAGCAATTACATTATCTTTAAGTAAAAATAGCGGTAAAGTAGGGGAAACAATTACTGCAACAGTTACTATTAATCCAACAGAAGCCTCTGATCAAAAATATGAATTAACTTCATCTGATACTTCAATGGCTTCAATTGAAGGAAACACAATCACTTTATTAAAAGCAGGAACAGTTACAATTACTGCAAAATCAAATAGTGGCAGCAAAACTGATTCAAAGACAATCACTATTGAAGATGCAACTGTAGCTGTTGAATCAGTTAGCTTAACTCTTGATAAAGAGAGTATTGAAGTTGGTCAAACCGCAACCGCCACTGTCTCAGTTTTACCAGCAGCTGCCACAAATAAAAATTATACACTTTCTGTTGATAATACTGAAAAAGCAAGCATTGATAGTGCAACTGGCGTCATCACTGCTTTAGCTGAAGGAACAGTTACAATTACTGCAAAAACTGAAGATGGTAACAAAACTGATTCAAAAACTTTAACAATTACACCAAAAGTTGCAGATCCAGTTTTAACAATTGCTGGTGATGTTACTGAAATCAATGTTAACGCTGGCGAAGAAATTGCTCTTCCAGCTGCAACTGCAGAAGATTATGACCACACAGATTTAACTTCAGAAATTGTTGTTGAAGATTTTGATGATAATTCATCTATCAAAAAAGCAGCAGGAGGTTATAAATTTAACTCACTTATCGCAGGCGCTCATACAATTTCTTACTATGTTGAAAGCACAACAACAAGAAGTGCAGAAAAATTAATTACTGTTAATGTTGTTAGTGCAACTGAAGAAACATATGAATTAGAAGGAAAAACAGATCCATCAGCATTAGGAACTTATGGTGAATATAGAGAAAACTTTGCAAAAGGTAAAAACTCACCATTATATAAAGGTATTAAAGATTCTGCTCATGCAACAAAGATTAGTGCTACATCTGATGCAATTAGCGGAAACTCAATGGTTATTGACTTCAACAAAACTGCAGGAAACGAAGCTAACAGTGTCCTTTTAGGTTCATTCAGTGATGCAATGTTAAGAAACACAAAAGTCACATACATTGTTGAATTTGATTATAAAGTTATTGCTGGAACCGATAGTTCATGTAAAGATATTTATTTTGGTGCTAGATATGATGGTTTCGCCGGAATAAATACAGCATTTGTCGCTTCTGCAGATGGTAATACACATCACGCTTCATTCAAATTCCCAGAATTTGTTGCTCCTGAAACTGTAAATGCTGGATTCTTCTTCTTTAAATTATCAGCTTCAACTGAAGATGTTGTCGTTGCTGTTGATAATTTCTCATTCAAAGCAAACAGATGTGCAGAAACAACAAGTGTTAAACCAACAAGTGAACAATTACAAACTGAAAGTGGATTTACATTTAACTGGTCTGATAAGAGCGCATCTTTCCAACAAGGTGAAGTAATCATCGTTGATGAAATCGAAAATGAAGCAATTAAAAATGCTATTAAAGCAAAAACTGACTCATTTGGAACAAACGTCATGCATTTAACAGGTGCAGATAACCATAGTTTTAGTGGATTAGATGCAACAAATTTAGTTTCAGGCATGATTTTAACAATTGATTATGACTATTATTGTGTTAACGATGGTGCATTCTTAGTATTACCAATGGCAGGTGGAGTTCAAGCAGGCACATTAGAACCAGGCAATGGTATTACTATTACTGATGTTGAAGGAAATATTAAACACGCTTCAATTTCTTACAAACTTGCTTCAGGCGTTGATCAACTTAATTTCTATCCAAACGGAAACAAAAACTTCTCAATTTATGTTGGAAACTTCACATGTAAGTTAGCAGCTCCAGCTGAAGAAGAAGTCGATAGAACTGCAACAGCTTTAGGACATCATGTTGGTGATTCTTGGACAAATACAACAAGAACATTTGGAAACAAAGATGATGCGAGCATGTCAATTACAAACGATTTTGCTACTCCAGAAACAGTCAGTGGAGAAGGAATTGGTGATAAAGTCACAAAATTAGTATTCAAATCAGGTGCTGGTAACGCTACTGCTGAATGGTATCAACCAGGAAGACAACAATTAGAAGCTGGACATACATACACAATCGATGTTGTTTATTATGTTGAAAGTTTTGATGCTAGCAATAGATTAATGCTCAGACTTGACATGATGTTTGAAAATCTTGACAATGGACTTGGATATCATAAAAAGACAATTACAATCACTCCAACAGCAGATGTTGATTACATGAGTTTCTACTATCCAGAAACAGCTAGTGCTGATCAAGTAGTTTATGTTGCAAGCACAACAGTAACTTTAACTAAAGTTAATATTGAAAAAACATTACTTGGTTATTCACGTGGTCAATCTTGGACAAATACATCAAGAACATTTGGAAACAAAGATGATGCAAGCATTTCAATTACAAATGATTTTGCAACTCCAGAAACAGTCAGTGGAGAAGGAATTGGTGATAAAGTCACAAAATTTGTGCTCAAAGCAGGTGCTGGAAATGTTACTGCTGAATGGTATAGACCAGAGAATAAACAATTAGAGGCTGGACAAAAATATACAATCGATGTTGTTTATTATGTTGAAAGTTTTGAATCTAGCACAAGATTCATGCTAAGACTTGATAGTATTTTTGAAAACCTAGATAATACGCCTGGTTATCATAAATTTACTGTTACTGTTACTCCAACAGCTAACATTGATTTCATTAGTTTCTACTATCCAGAAACAACAACTACTGATGAAGTAGTTTATGTTGCAAGTACTACAGTCACTTTAGTTGATATTAATGTCTAATAAATAAATAATTCTGTCCCCGTAGAAATACGGGGACACTTGAAAGGGGACACAATGATTAGCGTTCAAGGGGAGCTTTTTCAACGCATAAATTTAAATAAGCAACGATTAAGCGATAAATTATACAAATATCCACAAGTTTTTAATTATCCTAGCGATTGGCCTGGCGATTTTGAGGGCAGGACAATTCTTTGTTTGATATCCCAATATAAAGCATTTTTTGGATATAAAACACAACAACAAGAAATAATGGGTCAATTGAATGAAATAATTTCACATCTTGATGAATATACAAATGAAGATGGTTATTTTGGCAAAAAATTTGATGGAAAAACTGCTGATGAACAGCAAATTAGTGGAAATTCACGGTTTTTACGTGGATTGATTGAGTATTATAAAATTACATCTAATAAAAAAGTTTATAATCGTATTGAAAAAATATTTAATAATTTTGTATTTAAACTTTTACCTTTTTATCAAAAATACAATAATGTATTCCACGATGGTCAAGTAAGTGGAACTTTAACTGAAAATGCTAAAGATTTATGGTTATACTCCAGCGATGTTGGATGTGCTTTTATAATGCTCGATGCAATTGGATCTTATTGTGTTCTTACAAAAAAAGAAGAAGCAATAGAGTTTGCAAAACATCTAATTGAAAAATTTAATTCAATCAATATTTTAAAAAATAGGCTTCAAACACACGCAACTCTTTCCTTTACACGTGGTGTTTTAAAAGTATTTGAAACAACACATGAAGAAAATTTACTTGATTTAGCAAAACAATACTTTAATTTGTACTTAACTAAAGGGATGACGCTAGATTATTCAAATTTTAACTGGTTTGAGTGTCCTGAAAGTTGGACTGAACCATGTTGCATTATTGATTCTTTCATTGTTTCACATAAACTTTTTATCTACACAAATTGTTATGATTATTTGAAATTATGTAACAGAATTTTTTATAACGGTATCAGGGGCGCACAAAGAAGTAATGGTGGAGCTGGGTGCAATACTTGTTTAAATGATAAAAGCAAGATTTTAAAAATTCACCTTTACGAAG
>CAMESA010000083.1 GCA_945935945.1 uncultured Mollicutes bacterium
TTAAGATAAATTTCTTTTGCCTTATAAACTTCATTTACAAAAATCATCATTTGAGAAATTGCAGTATTAAATTGAAGATTATTAAAATCATTAGTTACTTTTTTAACAGTATAATTAAAAACATAATCTAATTCATGATTGTTAGTATTAACAATTTTAGATTTAAATTGTTCATCATCAATAATTCTAAAAACACGGTCGATAAAGCGTTTGCTTCCTTCAAGTCCAGTATTTGACCAAGGTAAACTTGCTTCAAGAGGTCCCATAAACATTTCATAAAGTCTTAAAGTGTCAGCTCCATACTTTTCAATAATGTCATCAGGATTAATAACATTTCCTCTAGATTTTGACATTTTTTCGCCATTTTCACCTAAAATCATGCCTTGATGGAATAATTTTTTAAATGGTTCTTTACAAGAAACAACACCTAAGTCATAAAGGAATTTGTGCCAGAATCTTGCATAAAGTAAATGTAAGACAGCATGTTCTTGACCACCTATGTATAAATCAACAGGTAACCAATGGTCAAGTAACTTTTTATCAGCAATCGCTTTATCATTGTGTGGATCGATGTAGCGAATATAATACCAGCAACTTCCTGCCCATTGAGGCATTGTATTTGTTTCTCTTGTACCTTTTTTTCCATCAATATCAACTACTAACCATTCTTTAGCGTGTACTAATGGTGATTCGCCTGTTCCTGATGGTTTATATTCAGTTAGTTCAGGTAATACTAAAGGGAGGTCATCAAAAGATATATGTTTCATTGATCCGTCTTCAAATGTGACAATAGGAATAGGTTCTCCCCAATATCTTTGTCTTGAGAATAACCAATCTCTAAGTTTGTAATTGATCTTAAAGTTTCCAGCTCCAATTTCAATTAACTTTTCAGTAATTTTTTCTTTGCCTTCAGCAATATTTAGTCCATTTATAAATTCAGAATTTATATGTAAACCATCTTTAACATATGCTTCAGTTGAAACATCACTTTCAATTACTTTTTGAATTGGTAAATTATATTTCTTTGCAAAAGCGTAATCTCTTTCATCATGAGCAGGAACAGCCATAACTGCACCGCTTCCATAACTTGCTAGAACATAATCAGCAATAAAAATTGGTACTTCCTTATTATTAATAGGATTAATAGCATAACGACCAATAAATACACCAGTTTTATCTTTATTTAATTCTGTTCTATCTAAATCAGATTTGTGGGAACATACTTCGATGTATTTTTCAACTTCTTCTCTTTTTTCATCACTTACTAATTCTTGAACTAGAGGATGCTCATGTGCTAAACAACAATATGAACACCCAAATAATGTGTCAGCTCTTGTTGTAAAAACCTTAAAAGTCTTATCACTATCTTTAATTTTAAAAATGATTTCTGTGCCTTTTGATTTTCCAATCCAATTATGTTGAAGTTCGATAGTTGATTGTGGCCAATCAAGACCTTTTAAATCTTCATCGAGTCTATCAGCATAAGCTGTAATTTTTAACATCCATTGTCTCATTGGCTTTCTAATTACAGGGTAGCCACCTCTTTCACTTTTACCATCAATTACTTCTTCATTTGCTAAAACAGTTCCAAGTTCAGGACACCAGTTAACTGGTTTATAGTCAACATAAGCAAGATTTTTATCAAACATATTTGCAAAAATCCATTGAGTCCATTTGTAATAACTTGGATCACATGTCATAACTTCTCTATCATAATCATATGAGAACCCAAGCATTTTAATTTGTCTTCTAAAGTTATCGATGTTTTTAATTGTGAATTTTTCAGGATGTTCATTCATTTTCATCGCATATTGTTCTGCTGGAAGGCCAAAAGCGTCCCATCCAATTGGATGTAAAACATTGAATCCTTGCATTCTTTTCATACGAGAAATTATATCAGTTGCCGTATAACCCTCTGGATGTCCAACGTGTAAACCTTGTCCACTTGGATATGGAAACATATCTAGTGCATAGTATTTTGGCTTTGAAAAGTCATAAGTGTCACACTTATATTCTTTCCTTTCATCCCAAATTTCTCTCCGTTTCTTTTCTACTTCTTTATGATTGTACATTTTAAGAAACCTCCTATAAAAAAGGTCCCTAGAAATAAATCTAAGGACGCTAATAATTAACGTGGTACCACCTTAGTTCGCATAAATATGCGCACTCATTAATTTTTCTAAACAAGATGTGAGATTTAAGAATCAAATATTAGTTTTCACCAACCACTAATTCTCTAAAAAATGATTTCTTAATTAGTCATCTTGCTAAATTATAAACATTTGAAATTCAAATTTCTATTAATTTTGTTTACTCTTTATTTGGAAACATTGAATTGTATAATTTTATATATTCTTTTGAAGATTTTTTCCAAGAATGATCAACAGTTATGGCGTTTAGTCTTAATCTATTGAATATTTCTTGGTTTCCATCATAAACCATCATAGCATGGGCGACTGTTTTTAAAGAAGAAACTATTCTATAATCATCAAAGCCAAATCCATTAGCATTTTTGTAATTGTTTGCTTTAATGTCATAAGGAATGACGCTATCTTTTAATCCGCCAGTTCTTCTAACAATTGGAAGAGCACCGTATCTTTGAGCGATCATTTGTCCTAAACCACATGGTTCAAAAGCACTTGGCATAATAAAGAAATCACTACTTGCATAAATCTTATGTGCAATTGCATCACTATAACCAATATAAACCATTACATTATGCGGGAATTTTGCGTGTAAATTTTGATAAAAATCTTCAGCTTGTTTTTCTCCACTTCCTAAAATGGCAATATTTGCACCGCTATCAAGTGCAAAATCCATCATTGCGTTGATTAAGTCTAATCCTTTTTGTGAAGTTAGACGAGAAACGACACTGAAAAGAGGTCTTCCTTTTTCAAGATTGTATTCTTCATAAAAAGCTTCTCTGTTTTTATTTTTACCTTCTACTAAATTCTTTTTATTAAATTGATGATAAATTATTTTATCTTTTGAAGGATCAAATTCTTTGTAATCCATCCCATTTAAAATTCCAGAAAAATCATCTTGGCGAAGAATCAAATCATACCAAAGACCTTTGCTTCCTTCTGGAGTTTTTAACTCATCAGCATGTGTTGGTGAGACTGTGGTGATTTTATCACTATAAACAATGCCCGCTTTAAGAGTTGAGACTTGATTTTCAAGTCTAACTTTTCCTTCTTTAAATAAAGAATAATCTAGACCATATAAATCGTATAATGAATCGCCATTAAAGTATCCTTTAAATAGCGGATTGTGAATAGTCAAAACTGTTTTTATATCAAGGAATGCTTTTTCACCATTAAATTTATTTTTTATCAAACAAGGAATCATTGCAGTTTGCCAATCATGAACATGAACAATATCAAATTTATATGGAATAAGTTTCATAAATTCGATAACTGCGTTTGAAAAATATGCAAAAACTTCTCCATCATCATAATAGCCATAAAGTCCATTATTTCTATTAAAATAATGATCATTTTTAAACAAATAATAATCTATTCCTTCATATTCAACATGAAAAACTTCAGTTTCAATTTTTCTCCAATTCATTGTGACAACAAATTTGTACAATGACTTAAAGTTATATTTTTCTTTTTTGATTGAACCATAAAATGGAGTAGCAATGCTAACTGAAACACCATCTTTTACTAATTCTTTGCTTAAAGAATATGCGACATCTCCTAAACCTCCGGTTTTGCTGAAAGGTAAGCATTCGCTACTAACCATTAATAAATTCATATCTATACGTTTACTCCTCTTGGAAAATATAAAGGTTCTTCTGTAGTTCCAAAAACCTCTTCACGATTTGCAAAAACAACACGTTTGTCAGCAACAACATTTTTAATTGAAACACCTTTTTTAATAACACAGTGGGTGAAAATAATAGAATTTTCAACACTAGCACCCTCTTCAATTACAACATCTCGAGAAATAATTGAATTTTTAACTGTTCCTAAAATTGTTGAACCATTAGAGATTAAAGAATTTGAAACTTTTGCTTTTTCGCCATACATAACAGGTCTTGAATCATGAGTTGTTGTATAAAATGTCCATTTTGGATCATTAAAATAGTCATTCATGAGTTTTTCATCATTTAAAAAATCTAATGAATAACGATAATATTTTTTAAATGAATCAAAATATTTAACTATACCTTTATATTCAATTAAATTTACTTGTGTTACAAAGTTTGCAAGGTATGTGGCAAGATCGTCCATATTATAAACAACACTCAAAGTATTAATTTTCTTGATTAAATCTAAAAATAACTTTCTATCAATAACCATTGTGTTTAATACAATCCCTGTTGATTCTTTAGCTTTTGACTTATAAATCTTTTGGACATTATTTAATGAATCAGATACAACTCTTAAACAATCTGCAAATTCTGTTGTATCATCAACATTTTTATAAACAAGTGAAACTGCTTTTCCACTATTAATGTGTTCTTTGATTATTTGTTTATAGTCAATTTTCATAATAAATGATGAATTTGTGACCAAAACATATTGAATATTATCGTCATAAAGAAGGTAATCATTTTCTCTAATATTGTTAAGATCAGTATTAAATACTGGATTTAAAATACCTTTTTCATTAATAAGTAAATTCAAACTGCCAGTTTTTGGATTTGCTAGATAAGTATTTGTGTTTGAAATATGTTTATAAATACTATTAGCATGATTTTTTACTAAAACACCAATTTGATCAATACCGCTGTTTGATAAATTCGAAAGAACAAAATCGATAAAAGCATAACGACCAAGAAAAGTTGTACTAGCTAATGGTTTTTCGTTTGTTAATAATCCGAGTTCTCCACCATCATAGAGGTCAATTAAAGCTAAAACATTATTCATATTATTTTAAATTCCTCTCATAATCTAATAAAACAACCTCGTTGCTGTCTTTATTTATAATTTCACCATCTTTAATTTGTGTATCAGGTCCTAAAATTGCATTGTAGACTTC
>CAMESA010000084.1 GCA_945935945.1 uncultured Mollicutes bacterium
TATGGTCATTGACAGGGTTAAAAAAACTACAAAATTATACCCAGTTAAGGAAGTAGTTTTAGCAGGTGGAGTTAGCTCTAACTCATATTTAAGAGAAGAAATCGTTAAATTATTCAAAAATAGTGATGTTCACGTCATTATTCCACCAATTTGGTGCACAACTGATAACGCTGCAATGATTGCAAAAGTTGGTGAATATTTATATAGAGAAAAAATTTTTGCACCACTTGATATTTCAGTTGATCCAAGCTGGAAAATCGAAGATTTCAAAAAGTTTTAAATTTTATTTAAAAAAGTTAATAAAAAATGCCTATTGGGCTATAATTTATACATGTTTAGGAGGAATTGTTATTTATGAGTCAAGAAAGAAGTTTAACAAATAGAAAACTTTTTAATAGTTACTTTGACAAAAAATTAGAAGATGGAACAAAAATTACTTTAGAAGGTTGGGTCAGATCTAATCGTAATAACGGTTCTGTTGGTTTTATTGAATTTAATGATGGAAGTTATTTCAAAAATATACAAATTGTATACACAAAAGAGAGTGCACATTATGAAGAATTCACAAAAGTAAAATACGGAAGTGCAATTCAAGTTAGTGGAACTATTCGTTTAACTCCAGAAATGAAGCAACCTTTTGAAATTCAAGGTGAAGAGGTCATAATTCTTGGTGATTGTGCTGAAGATTACCCACTTCAAAAGAAAAAAACAAGCTTTGAATTTTTACGTGATATTGCATATTTAAGACCAAGAGCAAACACTTTCCAAGCTGTTTATAGAGTTAGAAATGCTCTTGCTTTTGCAGTACATAAATTTTTCCAAGAAAGAGGATTCATTTACGTTCAAACACCTGAAATCACATCAAACGATGCAGAAGGAGCAGGTCAAGTTTTCCATGTTTGCAGCGATTTAAAACATCCAGATGAATTTTTTGGAACAAGCGCATCTTTAACTGTCAGCGGACAACTTCATGCTGAAGCTTTCGCCCTTGCTTTTAGAGATGTTTACACATTTGGCCCAACATTTAGAGCTGAAAACAGTAACACAAACAGACATGCATGCGAATTCTGGATGATTGAACCAGAAATGGCTTTTGCAGATCTTGAAGACAACATGGACACAATCGAAGCATTTATTAAATACATTATTAGTTATGTTTTAGAGAACTGCAAAGAAGAAATGAACTTCTTCAACAACTTCATTGAAAAGGGTGTAATTGATAAATTAAAACTTGTTATTAACAGCGATTTTAGAAGAATGACATACACTGAAGGTATTGAAATTCTTAAAAAAAGCGTGCAAAACGGCCACAAATTTGAAAATAATGACATTTTCTGGGGCATGGATTTACAAAGTGAACATGAACGTTTCATCACTGAAGAAATTGTTAAAGGTCCAGTTTTCTTAATTGATTATCCAAAAGAAATTAAAGCTTTCTATATGAAAGTCAACGCTGATAACAAGACAGTTGCAGCTTGTGATTTACTCGTACCAAAAGAGGGTGAAATTGTTGGTGGTTCACAAAGAGAAGAAAATTTTGAAAAATTACAAGCAAAAATGAAAGAGCAAGGAAACGAAGCAACACTTGATTGGTACCTCAATTTAAGAAAATATGGCGGTTGCATTCATTCAGGATTTGGACTTGGCTTTGATAGATTATTAATGTACATCACAGGTATGCAAAACATTCGTGATGTTCAACCTTTCGGAAGAACTCCAGGTAGTTTAAAATATTAATATGGAAGAAAGAGAAAATCAAAGTAGTTTATACATAACACCTGAAGATCGAATCGAAAAAGTTGAAGAAACTAGTGAATCCAATGTTACTGAAGAAGTAATTAAAGACACTATCCATCTTGAGAGTGGAAAAAAAGACGAGAATCGAATTGAGGAAAATAAGAAAATTAGACGAGTTCTTCTCTTCTTTTTTCTTGTGCTTGTTGACGCTGCATTTTTCTCTTACATTATTTATTTGATAATAAAAATTTTCACGTCTTTATAAATTTTTACATAATTAATCACTTCATCATTTTTGCATACTTAATACTTTTATATATATAAAAGGATTAAGAAAAATGATATACTTTTAAACGCTATGAATTATGAACTTGAATTAAACGAAAGACAATTTGAGGCAGTAAGTGCCAATGATCAATACTTAAGAATTATTGCTGGTGCTGGTAGTGGCAAGACCAGAGTTTTGACATACAGAATTGCATACTTAATTGAAGTTTTAAAAGTTTATCCAAATCAAATTTTAGCTATTACTTTTACAAATAAAGTTGCAAAAGAAATGAATGAAAGAGCCAAAAAATTACTTCCAAACATTGATTTGACTGGCTTAATTATTTCTACTTTTCACTCATTTTGTGCTCGTTTTTTAAGAAATGAGATTCATCTTTTAGGATTTCCAAAGAATTTTGTAATTTTTGATGATGATGACAAATTAAGAATGATAAAAGCAATTGGTGAAGATTTTGGATTTAAAAAAACTGATGATAACAACAAATTAGCCTTAAATTTTATCTCAAAATATAAAACAATTGGTCAACTACCAAGCGAAATACCTCAATTTGTCAAAAAACAACATGAAATTTTATATAAATATTTCGTCGAATATGAAAAAAGAAAAGCAGAATCAAAAGCATTAGATTTTGATGATCTTTTAATTTACACTGTTAAAATTCTAGAATCTTATGAAAATGTAAAAACTAAATGGTCAAATAGATTTAGCCATATTTTAGTTGATGAATTTCAAGACACAAACGACCTTCAATTCAAACTTTTAACTTTATTAACAAATGGTTTGAATTCAGTTTATGTCGTTGGAGATCCTGATCAAACAATTTATACTTGGCGTGGTGCAAATCAAAGAATTATTTTGAATTTTGATTCCATTTTTGCACCAACAAGATCAATAGTTCTTGAAGAAAATTATCGTTCAACAACAAAGATTTTGGATTCAGCAAATAATTTGATTTCTTTTAATAAAGAAAGATTGAAGAAAAATTTGTTTACAAAAAATGGAAGTGGAGACGACATTATTGTTAAAAATCTTGATTCTTCGACAAGTGAAGCTAATTTTATCGCTAGATCTATCGAAGAAATTCGCTCAAAAGATCCATCTGCTCAATACAAAGATTTCACAATTTTATATCGTTCCAGCTATTTATCATTAAAAATTGAACAATCTTTAACGAGTCGACACATACCTTACAAAGTATATGGTGGATTAAAATTCTATTCTCGTAAAGAAATCAAAGATTGTCTTGCTTATTTTAGATTGATTGTAAATTCAAAAGACAACATCAGCTTTGAAAGAATTATTAATGTTCCTAAACGTGGTGTTGGTGATAAAAATCTTCAATTATTAAGAGACGAAAGTAAAAATGCAAATCTTAGTGAGTTTGAATATTTGGCTGAAATCGATATTCACGACACAGAAATTAAACCTCTAATTCTTAAAAGATTGACCGATATGGTCGATAAAATTATTGAAACAAGAGAGAAAATCGACGCAAATTTAGAAGCTTATAGTGAGGTTTTAGACACTTTTTTGAAAGATATTGGCTATTATGAGTTTTTAGAAGACAACGAAGATGAAGACGATAAAATTTTAAACGTCCAAGAATTAATCAGTGATATTAGAAATTATTTAAAGGAAAATCCTGATTCAACTTTTGATGAATATCTACAAAATATTCAACTGATTACATCCCAAGATGAAATTGGGGATCAAGATTTTGTAAGTTTAATGACAGTTCATACAGCAAAAGGACTTGAATTTAAATATGTTTTTATCATCGGATTTATCGAAGGAGTCTTTCCAAATCAACGTGCTCTTCTTGAAGGTGAAAATGGAGTTGGAATCGAAGAAGAAAGAAGACTTGCTTATGTTGCATTTACTCGAGCAAAAAAACAACTTTTCATCACGATGAATCGAGAATATTCTTTTGCACTTCAAAGTCAAAACATGCCTTCAAGATTTTTAAAAGAAGCAAAACTTGATTTAAATAACAAACCACTTTTTGAATCAAAACGAATTCAAAATGTTAATACTTACTCATATGATTTTAGACGTGACCATGAAGGTACAGGTTTAGGGTCAACAAAAAGAAGAGAATCTCAACCATTTAATATGAGTGCTGGAAACGGAATCGTTTGGAAAGTTAATGACATTTGTCAACACACTGTATTTGGTGAAGGTGTTGTGAAAAAAGTCGAGGACGACATTATTACAGTCGATTTTATTGATTTTGGTGTGAAAAAGATGCTTGGAAGTCACAAAACTTTATCTAAAAAAGGAGGACCAACATGGAATTCTTAGAAGCTAAAAAGAAACATGAAGATCTTGTTCGTTTAATTGAAAAATATTCTCATGAATATTACGTTTTAGATAATCCTACAGTTAGCGACTTTGAATATGACCAAAAAATGGAAGAACTTCAAAGATTAGAAGAAGAATTTCCAGAATTAATCACCAAAACTAGTCCAACGCAAAGAATTATTGGTCAAGTTTTGGATGGATTTGAAGAAATTCATCATGAAAAACAAATGTTATCACTTGGCGATGTTTTTAATGATGACGAACTTCTTGATTGGGTGAAAAAAACTGAAGAAAGTGCACATAAAGAACTTGAGTTTGTTGCAGAAATGAAAATTGACGGCCTTGCAATGTCTCTTGTTTATCAAGATGGTGTTTAAAAATATGCTGCAACTAGAGGAGATGGAATGACTGGCGAAGACGTTACAACTAATGTATTAACCATCCCTAGCATTCCAACTCGTATAAATTTAATGGGTAGAGTTGAAGTTCGTGGCGAAATTTACATGCCAAAAAAGAGTTTTTCTGAATTAAATGAAGCAAGAAAAGAAAAAGGTGAGCCATTATTTGCAAATGCAAGAAATGC
>CAMESA010000085.1 GCA_945935945.1 uncultured Mollicutes bacterium
ATTAGTTGCTGCCATCTCACTAGTATCTTTAGGAGTTGGAGCACTTGCATCATGTGGCAAAGGCAACTCAGTCGCTAGCCCAATTCATTTTTTAGGTTTGAATGAAAATAACTCAATAGATGTTAAAGTT
This sequence comes from uncultured Mollicutes bacterium, assembly GCA_945935945.1. The sequence goes on from CAMESA010000085.1 coordinate 131, forward strand.
GATGCTCCATATACTGTTAGCATTACAATGGATGAAGGATATGAAGACTCAACAGTTTTATGGACATCTAACGCATCAAGTAAAGTTGAATTAGAAGGAGATAATTCTTCAGTATCAATAACAGTCTCTGAAGTTGGTACTTTTATCATTACAGCTTCAATTAATACGGAAGGTGTTATTTTATCAAACAATTTCACTGTTAATGCAACACGTGGTGTTGAAACATATGCTTTAGCAGCTGAATTAAACGGAACAACAAGTTTTAAACAAGGACAAGCTTTTACAACACAAGGCTTATCAGTTAAAAAAGTTAAAAGTGTTGATGGAGTTCCTACAAAGAATGCAGTCGAACTTAGTTCAACTGAATACACATTATCAATTCAACCTGGAACAATTTTAACTGAAGTTGGTGAAATTGAAGTTATAGTTACTGCACTTGACACAACTATTGCACCTACGAGTTTCAAAATTAATGTTGATGTTGAACCTGGATATTTATTAACAGAATGTCTTGGTCAAATTGGCGAAAATTATACAGCATTTATGATTGGTGAAGACGGTTTAGCACCTTTATATTGCGTCAATGAAGATTATTATTTTGATTATTCTTTAGAAGAAGGTTATTACCTTGAAGACGGTGAAGTTAGAAGATATACAATTGATTATGAAAAATCAACAGAGGAAAATATAGTTTTTCAAAAGAGAGCTAAAGTTAGTGATGGGTTTACCTCTGATAAAACACCTCATTACGCAACAACTTTAGAATATCCAATGGCTGGATTAGGTTATACACATGCTAGTGGTCTCGAATATTCTTCTAGTGATGTTTTACAATATAAAGAAGCAGAAGGTGATAAGATGTTCGCTGTTTCAAGTGATCTTGCAACTCAACTTCTTGGCGTATTTGGATTTGGTGTATTAGCTTTAAATTATGACATTTCTAGTGCGATTGTTGCTGATACAACACTTGAATTAGCAAATGGTACAACACTTCCATTAGTCCTTTCTCAAGTTGTTCTTTCAAGCAATGGCCAAAATATTGGAGGTTTAGCATTCGGATTATCATTCTTTGGTGCTTCTGGAGAACCAATTATTGATGCATTTATTGAAAGCGAAAATAAATCTGTTAATGAAGCAGTTGACACTGAATTAACTATTGCTCAAGAAATTGTTGGATCTAATTGCTTTACAGCTAGATATGGCGAAACTCCAGACGGCAGCTATTCAACTTATTCAATCGATTCTAAGTCAATCGAATGGTATGATCATAGTGTCCAATACGGAGACAATACTATGGGAATCGTCAATATACCTGAAGGAAAAAATGTTTCTGCTGGTTATTATCAATATGGCTTAAATGCTGATGGAGAAGTTGAAATTGATGCAACTAAACCTTTAAATAAACAAGTTTTTGATTTCTATACTCCAAGTAACTGGTATGGTTTCTCAAAAGAAGATAGTGCACTTGGTCTAAACTTTGATAATATGTGGTTATTTACTGCTTTTTATCAAGGTGATGCTGTAAAAAAAGAAGCTGCATACGCTAAATATACTTTATATCATCAAGGTATTGCTGAAGCATGGTCATCTCAAGCATTCTTGTATAGTGATGCTTATTTTGACAAATTATCAGAACATGGATATTCATTTGTTGGAATCTCATTCTATTTATTAGATACAGATCTTGATGGGAATTACGATTCATTTGAAATTGGCCTTGAATGTACATCTGCAACAATTGTTGGGTACGGAACATGGGATATATTATCAATTGATTCAAGTTCAGTTGGTGGATTCTCAAATACAAAAGTTGACACTTATCTTTCTTCAATTACACCAGAAGAAACAGAGACTGGGTCTGAAGGTAGCGAAGCTGCTTAATTAATCATATATATTATAATGAACCATGGCTTCAATAAGGGGGGTTATGGTTCTTTTGTCGCTTATAAGGAGGTAAAAAATGAAAAGAAAAGGTAAAATTATTTTAACTTTATCGACATGTCTTACATTTGGTGTAGCATCATTATCTGCATTAACTGCATGCGGTTCACAAACATCAAATGAAGATATAAAAATCATTGTAACCGGTGGTAAAAATGGAATAGTTGGCGAAACTATTCAACTTCAAGCAACAATTATTGGTGGCGGTTCAGTCACTTGGACGTCAAATGACGTTTCAGTTGCTACTGTTGATGAAAATGGTTTAGTTACTTTAGTTGGTCCTGGCCAAGTTGAAATTGTTGCAAAAAGTACAGTGAATCCAGCTAAACAATCTTCGCCAGTTTCAATTACAGTTTTTAACAAAGAAGGTGCTCAAAAAAGACTCGAAATTTTGTCTTTACCAACAACAACAAAATATAAAACAGGATCAAAATTCTCACTAGATGGCATTGTTGTTATGGGCTACATGTATTTTGATGGTACAAAAGATGTCACTTCAGGTGAAGAAATTGAAAAATCTCAAATCAAATCATCAATAGAAGATGGTGCAACTTTATCAACAAAAGGTACACAGACTGTAACTATTAGCGCTGATGGATATCAAGTTGGTGCTGCTTTCACAATTACAGTTGATGATTCAATTAAGGAATCAAAATTATATATTTCAAAATTCCCTAAAAAGACATCATATGAAATTGTTGATGGTGTTTATCCACAATTTGATGATACAGGTCTTGAAGTTAAACAACTCGATTATGTTGATGGTGTTTTGAAAAAAGAAACAAAAGTTTCTCCAATTCTTAGTATTATTCGTGGAACAACTCTTGATTATGAAGGTACTCATGAAATTTCAGTTTCTGTTGAAGATAAGAGTGTTGAATCCGCTTCATTCTCTGTAATGGTATACACAAAAGATACAAGTATCTATGATTTAATTAAAAATCTTCAAACTGCAAAAAATTTCCAAGTTGAAATTACAAACAGTGTTGGTACAACAAAAGATGCAGCTGGGTTCCACTATCTAAGAACTTACACAGAGAATTATTATTCAGATATTGAATATCAAAACGTTACAAATAGTGATGGAAATGTTGAATTTTCAACACAAAATACAAAATCTCACATTGGATATTGCACATATACTGATGGAGATGAAAAAGGTATCATGCAATTTGAAGAAAATGGTATTGGTACAATCGTTGGATCAACTGTTGTTACAACAGGTGTAGATTCATGGTGGGATAAAGCAAGCACACTTGCAACATTATTTAATGTTTTCACCCTTGATTTATTACCAACAAAAACATTAAATGGCAGATTTTTAACAACTTCCATCGAACAAGTTCCTGGTGATAATGATGATGGTGATCTTACAATTCAAAAATATCCATTAGTAAAAGAATTCCTCAGTTTCTGTGGTTGGTCAGATTCATTGATTACAATTATGTCACGTTTCACAATTGAAATTAGTGATGGTTATAAATTATCTATGAAAGCTGATTTTGGAAACTATGGTATTACAGAAGCTAAAGTTACTGCTTATGGAAATGCTAAAAACTCAAAAGTTGAAAAAGCAATTTCAAAAGGTTTAAAACCAAATAAAACTATTGATAGCCATGTTCAAGATTTAGCTGATTTATTCCTTGCTGATAACTATACACGTTTTAGCTATGGTGATAATGGAATTACAAGCACTGCACTCAATTATTTCAATAAAAATTATTACTATACACCAAATAAAGGCCAAGGATATTGTGTCCTTGATGATGGAATTTATACATTTACAGGTAAAAAGAGTGAATTTGCACTCGGAACAAAAGTTTCAGATACAAAAGATTTACCAGCTTATCTTGGTACAAATCAAGAAAGAGCTTTTGGCGGACCTTACTTATCTGAAGGTATAAAAGGCGTTCTTGGAGAAGGTGGAAATTCCAATAAATTGCATACTTTCTCAAAATTTGCTGGTTTCTCATACGGAAATGAAATTTGTTATCAATCATTTGATTCAGAAGCAATTGCAGAATTTGAAAATGCGTATGCTGGTCAACCAGTTGAAAATGGTCGTTTCTGGTGGTTAGCACATTATAGCGATTCATCTTTAACAAAAGAAACCATTCAATCTGTTGAAATTTGGGATATTTCATTTACTGGTAGTGGCGGAAGTGGTTTCATCGTAGCTTGTGGCAACCTTGGTTCAACTAGTGTTGACTGGATTGAAACAGGTATCAATTCAGCTAATGCTGGTCTTGCTAAATAATAGAGGAGGTAGATTATGAAAAGAAATAAACTTGGAATTTGTGCTCTTACTATTGGTGCTTTAGGCTTTCTTGCATGTTTAACAAATGGTGAAAATAGTTCAATTTCTAATAATCCTTTATTAAATAGAAATGCAACTTTCTTAGTTTCACTCGAAGGAACTGAAAAATCACTTGGAAATGATGGTGTTAAAGCTGTTCAAGAAGAATTTTTAAACGATTTAAGATCAAAAGTTGGTTTCAATTTTAGAGTTGTTGATACTTACGATGCAATCAATGCTATTAAAATTCAAGCTAATGAAGGTCTTGAAAATGTTATTAAAGAAGCTGCTCATGTTAGAAAAGCTTCAATAAATACTTCATACAGATTTTCTGAAACATATTCAGGAATGAGAAATGAGGAAGAAATCGAAGAAGGTTTCATCCCTTATGTAAATAATACAGAAGGTACAAGCGAAGCAAGTTCAATTGCTGATAACCAATCAGCAACTTCAATGAATGTCCCACTTTCATCAAATGGTGGTGCTGGTTCTTTCGTTGCAATTCTCGACTCAGGTTTCTATATTGAACATAACGCAT
>CAMESA010000086.1 GCA_945935945.1 uncultured Mollicutes bacterium
AGTACCATCACTTATCACCTTATAACCTAATTTCATTAACTCCATTGCTAAAGTTTTTGCATTTATTACTACTTGATGCATGTATTTTTTATATTCAGGCGATAAATCTTCTTTAAACGCAACAGCTTTTGCTGCAATTACATGCATTAATGGTCCACCTTGAGTGCCAGGGAAAACTTCTTTATTAACCTTTTTTATAATTTCTTCATTATTAGTTAAAATAATGCCTCCACGTGGTCCTCTTAAGGTTTTATGAGTTGTAGAAGTAACAACATCAGCATATGGGAGAGGATTCATGTGTTCATTTGCAGCGACAAGTCCAGCAATATGAGCCATATCAACCATGAGTTTTGCTCCAACCTCATCTGCAATTTCTCTAAACTTTTTAAAATCTATTGCTCGAGGGTATGCACTTGCTCCTGCAATGATTAAATCTGGTTTAACTTCTTTTGCAATTTTTAATACTTCATCATAATCAATTAATCCAGTATTTGTATCAACGCCATATGTATAACTTTCATAATCTTTGCCACTAAATGACAATTTATAACCATGGGTTAAATGTCCACCAGCATCTAAACTCATACCAAGGATTTTATCGCCTTTATTAATGAGTGCTCTAATTGCAGCCATGTTTGCTTGAGATCCACTATGAGGTTGAACATTAGAATATTTTGCATTAAAAAGTAAATTTAATCTGGAAATAGCAAGGTTTTCAACAATATCAACGAATTCGCAACCACCATAATAACGTTTAGAAGGATAACCTTCAGCGTATTTATTTGTTAGAATCGAACCTTGAGCTTCCCTAACAGCTTTTGAAACAAAATTTTCACTAGCAATTAATTCAATATTTTCACTTTGTCTTTTTTCTTCTTTTTTGATTGCTTCATAAAGTTCATGATCAACTTTTTCTATATTTTTGTATTCCATGTTTGCCTCCTTCTCATCTTAATAATTTTAACATTAATAGGACTAATAAGACACAAAAAGTGCAAACAAAAACTCCTCAAACGAGGAGTTTTTGAAATTGTAGATTTAGGAATTAAAGACCGAATTTTTTAATTCTTTCCCATCTTTGTTTACAGCATTCAACATTCTTTTCGAATAATGCTTCACATTCAGCTGGGTTAATCTTTGGAAGTTGAGAATATCTTGTTTCTTTCATGATGAAATCTCTAACTTTTGTGAAATCTGGTTCTTTACAATCGAGTTGTAAAGCTGGTTTTCCTTGAGCAGCTAAACGTGGATCATATCTGAATGTTGTGAAGTAACCACATTCAACAGCTTCTTTTTCAACTTGAATTGAGTTGACCATACCACCTTTAATACCTTGGTTAATACATGGAGCATAACAGATAATTAAGGATGGTCCATTATAACTTTCAGCTTCTTTAAATGCTTTGATTGCTGCCATTGGGTTAGCACCGAGAGCAACTTGAGCAACGTAAACGTTACCATAAGCCATAGCCATAAGTGCTAAGTTCTTCTTACTTGTCTTTTTACCACTAGCTGTGAATTGAGCAATTTGTCCAGTTTGTGATGATTTTGAAGCTTGTCCACCAGTATTTGAGTAAACTTCAGTATCAAGACACATAATGTTGATATCATCTTCACTAGCGATGACATGATCTAATCCGCCATAGCCAATGTCGTATGCCCAACCATCACCACCAACAATCCAGACACTCTTATCGAGTAAGTCGTTTTCGTAGTCGAGTAATTCTTTAACAGCTTCATCTTTACTTGCTTTAACTTCAGCAACTAAAGTTGGAATAATTGTTCTTGCAACATCTTTATTTTTGATATTTTCAAGATATTTTTTAGCAACTTCTTTGAGTGATTCTTCAACTGTTTCACTAGCAAGAGCAGCTTCAATGATACGGACACAATTTGCAAGTTTGTAATCTGTTGCAAGTCTCATACCATAGCCGTTTTCAGCATTATCTTCAAATAATGAGTTAGCCCATGCAACACCATTTTTATTTTTATCGTTAACAAATGGTGTAAGTGGAGTTGAACCACAGTAGATTGATGAACAACCTGTTGCGTTAGAAATTAATAAATCTTTACCAAATAATCTTGAGAGTAAGTTGTAATATGGAGTTTCACCACATCCAGCACAAGCACCGCTGATTTCCATATATGGCATTAAGAATGCAGCGCCTTTAACTGTTGTAACTGGGAATTTATCACTCTTATATTCTGTATGTTTGTATAAGTAAGTAGCATATTTTTCATTTTCAAATTGTGATTTTGCTTCAACAAGTTGTAATGCGAATTTGCCACTTCCTGTTTTGTTTGCAGTAATATTTGCCATACATTCTTTAACACAAAGTCCGCAACCAACACAGTTCTTTGGTGAAACTTGGAGAATGTATTTATAACCTTTAACAGTTGCTGGTCCTTTTGCATCAACAGCAAGATTTGCTAAACCTTCTGGTCCATTAGCAACTTCTTCATCAGTTAATAAGAATGGTCTGATTGTTGTATGTGGACAAACAAATGCACATGTATTACATTGGATACAATTTTCTTTATTCCACATTGGAACTCTGTCAGCGATACCTCTTTGTTCAAGATATGTGACATCTTCTCTCATTGTGCCGTCTAATAATTCATATTCAGTGAATTTTGAGACTGGTAAATCATAGCCATCAAGTGTATTGATGACATCAACATATGAATCGAAGTAATCATCACCTGTAACTGATCTTTCTCTGTTGTATGGTAATTTAGCCCATTCTGGATCGACTTTTACTTCTCTTAAGCCTTCTGTACCTTTATCGATAGCTTTGTAGTTAAGTTCAACAACTTCTTGACCTTTTCTACCATATGTTTTTAATGCAAGTTTTTTCATCCAAGCATTTGCTTCATCATAAGGCATGATTTGTGGATTTAAGTAGAAGAATGCGCTTTGTAAAATTGTATTTGTGTGTCTACCCATACCAATTTCAAGTGCAATCTTGTTAGCATCGATGACATAGAATTTTGCATTCTTTGTAGCGAGTTGATATTTAACTCTATTTGGAAGTGATGCGATTAATTTTGCATCATCCATATCTGTGTTGAGTAAGAATGTTCCGCCATTACTTAAATTCTTTAACATATCAAATCTAAAGACATAAGTATCAAGTGAACATGAAATAAATGCAGCGTGTTCAACATAATATGTTGAGTGAATTGGTTCTTTACCAAATCTTAAGTGTGAACGAGTAACACCACCTGATTTACGTGAATCGTATGCAAAATATGCTTGAGCATATTGATGAGTTGCATCACCAATAATTTTAACTGATGATTTATTAGCGCCAACTGTACCATCACTACCTAAACCATAGAATAAGCAGGATGTGTAGTTGTGTTTGATTTCATAATTATCATCAACTGGGATTGATAAGAATGTAACGTCATCTTCAATACCAACTGAGAAGTTGTGGTGTTCTTTTCCACTTAACATCCAATCAAATACTGATTTAATGTGTTTTGGTTGAGTATCTTTTGATGATAAACCATATCTACCACCAATAATTCTGACATTTGTAACACCTTCAAGGTTTAAAGCTGAAACAACATCTTCATATAATGCTTCACCAACTGAACCTAATTCTTTTGATCTGTCTAAAACTGCGATTTCTTTAACAGTCTTTGGTAAAACATTGACTAAATGTTTAGCTGAGAATGGTCTATAGAGGTGAACTCTAACCATACCAACTTTTTCACCTTTAGCAGTTAAATCTTTAACGACTTCATAAGCTGTTTCGTTAACACTACCCATAGCAATAATTACTTTTGTTGCTTCTGGATCACCATAATAAACAAATGGTGCATATGTTCTACCAGTTAATTTTGAAACTTCTTCAAAATATTTTTCAGCAACTGGAAGTACATTGTCGAAATGTTTATTTTGTGCTTCTCTACCTTGGAAGTAGATATCGTCGTTTTCAGCGCCACCTTTTGTGACTGCATGTCCATGTGGATTTAAAGCTCTATCTCTGAATTTTTTAACTTTGTCCCATGGTACAAGTTTTTTCCATTCTTCGTCTGCTAAGAATTCAACGTTTTGAATTTCGTGTGAAGTTCTAAAACCATCGAAGAAATGGCAAACTGGATATTCTGCATCGATTGCAACTAAGTGTGCAACTGATGATAAATCAGCAACTTCTTGAACTGAATCACTACAAATCATTGCAATACCAGATTGTCTAATTGCGTAAACATCTTGGTGATCACCGAAAATTGAAAGTGATCTTGTTGCTAAACTTCTTGCACTAACGTGCATAACTGCTGGAAGTAATTCACCACACCATTTATAAATGTTAGGAATCATTAAGAGTAAGCCTTGGCTTGCTGTGTAGGTTGTAGAGAATGCACCACCATTTAATGCTCCGTGTAAAGCACCACTTGCGCCAGCTTCTGATTGCATTTCACAAACTTTAACTGTTGAATTAAAGAAATTCTTCTTTCCTTGTGAAGCATAAATGTCAACATAGTTGGCCATTGGTGAAGATGGAGTAATTGGGAAAATTGCAGCAACTTCTGTAAAGTTATAACTCATTAAGGCTGCAGCAGTATTACCATCGACACTGAGCATAGTTTTTTTAATTTCTGCCATAAAAAAATTAATCTCCTTTTTTATCAATCACAATTATATAACTTTTGAATTCAGATATTAAGATATTTTTCTAAATATTTACAATATTTATAGGCGAAAATTTTAAAAACGTTATGAAGTCAAAAATGCAATTTTTAGATTGTATAAAAAAGCTCCAATGACTTTATTTTTGCCAATTTTTGGACTATACTAATACTAGGAGAAAAATATGCTACAAAATTTATCAACTTCTGTTGGTAATATCCTTGTTTCTACA
>CAMESA010000087.1 GCA_945935945.1 uncultured Mollicutes bacterium
AAAGATGTTTAGTAAATAATCAAAAAAACATAAAACAGGATTCATTGAGTGCAAAATTCCTAAATATAATTAACCAAAGAAAAACAGATAACTTAAATAAAAATTGTTATGTTGTATACAAGATTTTTATAAAAAATTAATATTAAAAATTTCAGAAAAAATCATTAAACTAATTAAAAATTCTCAAAAACCCTGCAGAACTCAACTATTTTTGTCAAAATTCTCAAAAATTAAACTTTTGCTGTTGTATACAACAGTATTGACAAGTGTAATATATATCATATATTATTATCTTGAAAGCGCTTACAGGTATGAGTTTTAAGACGTACAAATGGGTAGATATTGGCATACTTTCAGTTATTGCTGTTGTCTTTGAATTTTTAAATTTTTTTGCTTCTACATCATTTGAATCTTTTAAACTCATATTTCTTTCTTACTCGATAGTGATTTGCTTAATTGCTTGTTATCGTTGGGGACTAGAAGGAATAGTGGTAGGTATTTTAGGAAGTCTTGCGGCATGTGTTGCTGCAAAAAGCGATGATCCAATTTCTTACTTTGCTTATATCACTGGAGCGTTGGCACAACTAATTCCAATTTTGATTTTTCAATATTTGATTGGTAGGGAAAGAATTATCAAAAAATATATCCTCATTCCTTATCTTGTTATTTCATTCGTAACTGTAGTTATAACTAGATGTTTTGTAGGTTCATTATTTGCTGATAATTTTTTAAATGATTTTATTACTAATCTTCAATATGAAGTCATACTTGAAAGCATGAGTTTAGTAATTTCGATTATTATTCTTCTTGTCGCATCAAGAAAAAAAGGAAATCTTTTAGTCGACATGTATTCATATATAAAGGATTTAAAGGATCATATGATTCTTGGTGGGCTAAAAGAATATCATGAAATGCCTAATTTCAATTTTGACAAACCATTTACTGAAGAAGATCAAATGGATGATGGAAACATTTTAGATGGCGGAACTTTAAGTTATAAAGAGCTAAAAGAACTTGATGAAATGTACCAAAAAAGTCAAAAAAACAAAAATTAAATCATTTTCTAATAAACAACGGTGAAAGGAACAAATCTATGAGCACTGAAGAAAAGAAAATTGAAGAGATTCGAGTACAAGAGTACTACGAAAAAAACCACTGGAAGATAGTATTTAAAAGAATTGTAAAAGATTGGCGTCTTTACGTAATGCTTTTACCTTTAATACTTGTCTTTATCTTCTGGCGTTACTTACCAATGTATGGTCTAACAATTGCTTTTAAGGATTTTGAAGCTGGTAGAGGCATTTTAGGATCAAATTTTATTGGTTTAGCAGGTTTTGAAGCAATTTGGAAAGATCCAATTTTCTGGAGAGCATTCAGAAACACATTTATGTTAGCTTTCTATGGATTAATTTTTGGATTCCCAATGCCAATTTTATTAGCTTTACTCTTTAGTGAAGTTAAATGTACTTGGTATAGAAGTATCTTACAAGTCCTTTCATATCTTCCAAAATTCGTTTCTTTAGTTGTTGTTACAACACTTGTTCAACTTTTATGCGCTAGCCAAACAGGAAACTACAATGGCGGTATTATTACTCAATTATTAATCAATTTACATCTTGTTGATTCATTTGATGGTTTATCAAGTGGTGGTAAATTACTTGCTGATCCAAGATATTTTAGAGCTATTTACCAAGTTAGTGGTATTTGGGAAGCTGCTGGTTATGGTTCAATTGTTTATTTTGCAGCAATTTTATCGATATCACCTACAAGTTATGAAGCAGCAAGAATGGATGGTGCTGGAAAACTGGCACAAATCAAATATGTTACTTTCCCTGGTATCGGTTCGACTTTAACTATCATGTTAATTCTTGAAATGGGTAAATTATTTACAGTCGGTTACGAAAAAGTCTACCTATTATATAGAAATGATATATATGAAACAGCTGATATTGTTTCAACATACGTTATGAGAAACTGTGGTATGGATCAAGCAGGACAATTAAGTATTATTGCTAAATCCATGGCTTCAAGTGCAGATTTATTCAACGCAATTATCGCTATGCTTCTTGTTATTGGAAGTAACATGATTGCTAGAAAAGTTAGCGACACATCACTTTATTAATTGAGGTATAACATATGATAAAACGTCTTGATAAATCTGAATTAATATTTAAAATAATCTCTTATTTTTTACTTACAGTTTTTGCACTTTTCTGCTTATACCCATTTGTTTATTCAATTTCATGTGCTATTTCCGGTAAAGCTGCAATGACTTCTGGCTCAATTATTTTATGGCCAGTTGATCCTCAATTTAACGCTTTCTTATATTGTTTCACAATGTCAGAATTCTGGCTTTGTTACGCAAATACTTTATTTTTAACTGCTTTTGGAACAATTATTTCACTTGTTGTCTCAATTTTAGGCGCATATGCATTATCTAAAAAGAGACTACCATTTAACAGAGTTTTCAATTTCCTACTTGTTTTTACAATGTGGTTCTCTGCTGGACTATTTGCCACAAAATTAAATTATGATTCAAGTAGAGATTTCTTTAATTCAATCGGAATCGTTGATGATAAGTGGTTAGTTGTTATTGCAATGGGTATAAATGCTTACAACATTATCCTTTTAAGAAACGGGTTCCAAGGTGTCCCAAAAGAAATCGAAGAAGCTGCAATCGTTGATGGAGCTAATGAAACTCAAATCTGTTCAAAAGTTTACATTCCAATGTCTAAAGCAACAATCGCTACTGTCGGTTTGTTCTATGGAATTTCAAGATGGAATGGTTATTTCTGGGCAGCACAAGTCATGAAAGATCCAACACAATATCCACTTCAAGTTTTTATTAGAAACTTCTTAACAAAAAATAGTGATAGTGATGCTCGTGAAACTTTCGAGGGATTTGAAACAAACTCATTATTCTACTGTATGATTGTTTCAGCTATTATTCCAATTATTATTGTTTATCCATTTATCCAAAAATATTTTGCCGCTGGCGTTAATCTTGGCGGCGTAAAAGAGTAATTTAATGAAGCATTTGCTTCAAAGAATAAATTAAATTAATAAGAAACTTTTTGAAAGGAGAAAATATTTATATGAAACACAAAAAATTTCTTTCCGTTCTTGCACTTTCAGCCTTAGTCTTTGGAACAGGGATAGTTGCATGTAGTCCTTCCATTCCAGATGTACCTGATACACCAGATACTCCAGATACTCCAGATACTCCTGATACTCCAGACAATCCTGATACTCCAGAAGAGCCTTACAAACCAGATTTAACAAAGGGTGTTACTTTAAAACTCGCTGTTAACTACAAAAAAGGTACAACAGGTATGAAGTATACAAAAGATGAAGAATATATAACACCTGCTGGAAATAAGATTAAAAAGAATGACTTCAAACCAGTTTATCAAGCATTACAAAAAACATTAAATTTCACTATTGATGATGTAACAGATTACAATAATGATGCTAATAAAACATTCAAAGCTGATTGGGATACAAAACAATACGCTGATTTAGCATGTGGTAACGTTGTTGATATCGTAGCAAGCAGTGTCAAAGGTACAGCTGAAACAATTCTTGACCTTAAACCATACCTTGATAAGATGCCAAACTTCTCAAAATTCTTAAATGAGAACAAAATTGTCTTAAAATCAATCGAAACTGCAAAACATTCAAAAAACTCAGAAACAGCTATTTACTATGTCCCTTATTTTGATGGATTCGCTGATCTTGAAAAAATGACCCTTGTTAGAGCAGATTTCATTAGAAAGATTCTTGATGCACCTATCGATAGTGTTGAGTGGGATACAAAATCAACAATTTGGACAGGCCCTTCATCATATTCACCAATTCAAGGCGATACAGGCTATGAAGTCACAGTTCCTGAATCAATGACATCAAACGGAACAAAGAAGATTACAAAAGCTGCAGTCAAAAACATCATTACAAGACAAAATGAACTTGCACAAGATCAAAGAACAAGTCAAGTAATGGTCAAACAATTCCGCGATTACGTCAAAGAAAGATATGGAACACAATATTCAACATTAAGTGACTTATTCTTAGGAACAGATGCTTCTTACGATGCAGATGAAATGGTTGCTTTAATGAGAATCGTTAGAGTTTCTCCAAAAGCATTAACAGGTAATGAAAATTGCGAAATGGTTCCATTACTTCCAAGAGAAAACAACAACCAAAGAATTGCTGACTTAATCCGTTGGGCAGGACAATTATTTGGTGTTAGAGGTGTCGAATCAAGATGTGGTTACCTCTATATCGATAAAGATGGCAAAATCAATGATGCTCGTGGAGATAAAACTCTCGCAGACATGATTGATAGATTAAATGCTCTCTATTCAGAAAAATTAATCTTACAAAACTTCGAAAATAAAGAAAACTATGGAACAACAAATGGTAAATTTGCCGAAAACATCGTTGTTGGTGGAAATGCAAATTACTGTGGTTTCATGGAATATGATTATTCGCAAACACAAGGCGTTTGGAACGATAAAGAAGGTTCAAAAAAAATTGAAGGTTATGATTTCAGACCAATTTTAGGTGCTGTTGCTGATTGGGATGATGGTATTGCAAATAACAGAATTCATTTCACAGAATCATGGAGAAGTGTTAAGACACAAGCTTGGTGTTTAAATGCTAAACTTGCTGAAAATGAAGATAAGTTAAACAGAGCTCTTGCTTTAGCAGATTATTTCTACAGTGATGAAGGACATGAATTAAATTCATACGGTCCAGCTTCCGAAGGTTACACAGATGGAACAATTGACTATCAAGGTAAGAAAGTTGCTAAGATGTCAGCAAAATCACTTGCACAACTTAACAATGCAAATATCGGTAAAGGAAG
>CAMESA010000088.1 GCA_945935945.1 uncultured Mollicutes bacterium
AACTATAAGCGAATCTAGCCCCAACACCAACACTAATAAATTCACTTATCCAACTAAAAATAGCAGATAGAGCATACAAACCTAAAAGTGTGCCAAATGATTTGAAAAAATAATCCCATTTTACGTAAATTGCATTACTAGTCAGGTCAAAATCAAATAATGGATTGTTGATAAAAGCATTAACATCTGTACCTTTTGGCATTATTTCATTAATAAAATTGCCTAAATAAATAGGTGTAACAATAGATAAAACAGACGAACATATTGCAAAAACAATTATGATAATTAAGCTTAAATATTCACTTTTAAGGTCTTTTAACATCCTTAAAAATGTTGCTTTGGAGTTCTTTGGCTTTTCTGAAAATCTTCCGCGTCCATGTGGTCCCATTAGTTAGCACCTCCTTCAGCAGCAATTGCTTTGTACATATTGATAGTTTTTTCAACTTCATCAGGATCAAGTTGAGATTTCACGATATCTTGATAAACTGTACAAGTTTTTAATAGTTCGTCGTGTGTTCCTTGACCAACAACTTTACCTTCGTTTAAAACGATAATTGTATCTGCGTCTAAAATTGAAGAAACTCTTTGAGCAACAACAACCATCGATGAATTTCCAATGTATTTTTGGAGTTCACTTCTTAATTTTGCATCAGTTTTAAAGTCTAAAGCACTAAATGAATCATCAAAAACATAGATTTCTGGTTTTTTAATAAGCGCTCTTGCAATACAAAGACGTTGTTTTTGACCGCCTGAAAAATTCTTACCGCCTTGTGAAACGTAACTATCCAATCCATCTGGAAGTTTTGAGATAAAATGTTCAGCTTGAGCAACTGATAAAACATTGTTTATTTCTTCGTCAGTAGCATTTTTGTTTCCAAAAAGCATATTTTCTTTAATTGTTCCTTTAAATAAAACTGCTTTTTGAGGAACGAAACCGATTTTTTCTCTAAGTGTTTTTATTGGAATATTTTTAATATTTACACCATCAAGGAGAATTTCACCCTTAGTTGCATCATATAATCTAGGTATTAAATTGATAATAGTTGATTTTCCGCTACCGGTTGAACCGATGATTGCTGTAGTTTTACCTGGTTTGGTTTCAAATGAAATGTTTGATACACACTCTTTTTCGCTGTCAGGATAGGCAAATGACACGTTTTTGAAAGTCAAAACACCTTTTTTAGAAGAATTTTCTAACGAATTTATAGCTTCTTGTGAAATTTCGTCATCATTAATTGAACTTTTTACATCCAAAACCTCATTAATTCTTCGTGAACATGCACTTGCTTGAGGCAACATGACTAAAATCATCGCAAACATCATAAATGATTGCATAATTTGTAGTGAATATTGAGCGACTTCACCAACATTTGCTAAAAGAGAAGTAATCTTTGGATTATAGATACTATTTAATGGATCAGTGAAGATTGGTTGATTATTCATTAAATAAAATCCTAAACCAAAAATTCCCACATAGCATAAGTTAAAAATAATCATGACAGCTGGATTTGCAAAAGACATTGTTTTTCCTACTTTTGTAATTACTTTTGTCATGTCTTTATTTGCTTCATCAAATTTTTTATATTCTTCTTTTTGTTGATTATAAGCTCTCACAACCCTTATACCAGTTAAATTTTCCCTGATAATTACAGTTAATCTATCAATTTTTATTTGCAAAGATCTAAAAAGTGGTGAAGCAAGAGCTAAAAGTATGCACATTACTCCAATTATTAATGGGATGCAAAAAGCGAGAACAATTGATAGTGTTGCATCTTTTGTTAGTGTTTTTATCAAACCAATAACCATATATGTTGGAGACATGACAACTACTCTAATTGCCTGAACTAAATATGATTTTATTTGTTCAACGTCGTTTGTTGTTCTAGTTATTAAAGTTGCGGTGCCAAATTTGTTGTAGTCATTAATAGACATTGTATTAACTTTATGGAACAAATTATCTCTTAAAACTTTTCCAACATATGCGCTTAATGTTGCACCTAAAAAATTTTGTGTTGTAGCTAAAATTACAACTCCAACCGAGATTAAAATCATCCAACCGCCATTGATCCAAATTTGCGTAATTTTATCATCAATATTTGTTTGAATTAATGTTGTAATTTTTGCCATATATTCAGGCAACATAAGTTGCAAATAGCATTGGCAGATAATAGTTACTGCGACAATTATTAAAAATGGCCATTTTTGAAATAGAAATTTTAATGTTCTAAGCATAAAATCCTCCTTTCTTAATTAAAAAATTTATTAAAGATTTCATTTTCGTCTATCCTATTTATATATAGGTTAGGAAATTTAATAATATTTGATGAAATCCCGTGAAGATAAAGTAAATAATTAATTGTTTTACTTTTAAATTCTTTTTTTGTAATTTCTGGATGTTCAAGGCGATATGAATCTTCTATTTTTCGAATATTTGAATATAATTTTTTACTTTTATATTTGAATTCGCCAGTATCGTTAATTTCTTTTAGTATCAAAGAAAGAAATAAGTTTACATAAAAGTTATTAATTGGACTTGATTGCATTGTGCAAATAATAATCTTGTTTAATTCTTTTAAGTAGTCTATCGTTGCACCATATTCAGGAATTGCGTCTTCAAATTTTTTGATAAATAATTTATAACAACGTTTATTTAATTCTTCTAAAACATCTATCTTGCTTGAAAAATAATGGTAAAATAAACCATGTGAAACCTCAGCTTTTTCTGTAATCATATCAATTGTTACGTTGTCATAACCATTGTATGAAAATAGAAAAAGTGCTGTTTCTACTATTTTCTCAAAGCGCATCTCTTTAATGCGTTGGTTCTCTAAAAAACTTCTTGGCATAATCGTCCTTTAAGAATTCTATTCTTAATTGACTATAGTGTCAATCGTTAAAATGATAGAATTTTGTCAACCGATAGTAGATACTAAAAATTTACAAAAATATTGGGGTTTTGCAAGGTTTTTTAAATATTTCTTGCTAATTATTAATGCAAAAAATATAATAACTAAGGAGAATTTATGTATTTAATTGTTGGCTTAGGAAACCCAGGAAAAGAGTATGAAAACACAAGACATAACATGGGCTTTGATGTAGTTAATAAACTAGCAGATTCCCTCGGTCTTGTTTTTGACAAAAAAGATTTTAAAGGCGACTATGTCAAAACTCGTTATTTTGATAATGAGATAATTATCCTTAAACCAATGACTTACATGAATCTAAGTGGTGATTCAATTATTCAAGTTTTAAATTTTTATAAAATCCCAGTTGAGAATATGATCGTTATTTATGATGATATGGATACTCCAGTTGGAAAGATAAAACTAAAATTAAAAGGTTCAAGTGGAGGACATAATGGTTTAAAATCCATTATAAAAAATTTAAATACTGAAGAATTTAAAAGAATTAAAGTTGGCATAGGTCATTCACAATATAATGTAATTGATTATGTTTTATCAAAACCATCAAAAGAAGAAAAAGAAGCAATCGAAGAAGCTCAAGATAATGCTGTTAAAGCAATCAAAATAGCTCTAAAAGAAAATTTTGATAAAGCGATGAATCAATTTAATAAGTAAGGAAAGCGTATTGATTAATTTATTAGAAGAAGGAAAGAAATATTTTTCTACAAAAGAAAAAACAACATCATTTGTAGTGGATCCATTAATTGGAACCTTGCTTTTAACATGCAAAAAATATAATGAATCTGATGAAAATTTAATTTTGTACGCATCAAATTCTTTCGAGGCAAATAATTTATATAACAATATTGTTGAAATCTTTGATAAAGAGAAAGTTGTTCTTTTTCCAACCGACGACTTGATTAGAGTTGAATACATAAGTGAATCAAAAGAAATAAAAAGTGAATTTTTGTATTCACTTTATAAAATTAGAAACGAAAAACATTTAATTATTATTGTTTCGCCTGGTACACTTTTTAGATTTTATCCTTCGGTTGAATTATTTGATCAATCTTTTATTAATTTAAAAGTTGGTGATAACATCAATGTCGATGAATTTAAAAGCAAATTAAGCGAACTTGGTTATGTCAAAGTATCAAAAATTGACCAATCTTTAGAATTTGCAAGTCGTGGAGAAGTAATTGATGTTTTTTCTCTAAATTATGAAAATCCAATAAGAATTCAATTATTTGATACTGAAATTGAATCAATTAGGCTTTTTGAAATTGGAACTCAAACAAGCTACAAAAATTTAAGTAGTGTAACTATAATTCCTGCAAATATTAATATCTTAAATAAAGATGAAAAAGAGCATGCAAAAAATAAAATTTTGCATATTTTTGAAAAAGACACTAAAAATTTGTCAAGTTCTGATGCAGAAATGCTAGAAGCAACAATTTTAGAAGATATAAATGATATAGAAAATAATGTTTTTACTAACAAACTTTATAAATATTATGGATTTTTACAAAATATCCACACATCTTTTTTAGACTACGTTTCAAATTACTCAATTATTGTTTGTTCAAAAAGCCAATTTGAGAAATCTAAAGAAATTCTTTTTTCTGAAGCACGAGATTTTTTGCTTGAGTTACAAGAAAAAAGAAAGACTATTTCGCACTTAGAATATTTTAATGAAAGAGCTGAAATTTATAAAAAATTTAATTCTTTA
>CAMESA010000089.1 GCA_945935945.1 uncultured Mollicutes bacterium
AAGAGAAAAAATGCAAGATTGGTCTTATTTTATCAACATTTATATTGACAATTATGCTTTTATTATTAAAATATTCACGTAGATTGTGATAGAGGAGCAATTAAGATGAGTAACTAACGGAGGAGGCATCCGAAGAAATTAGTGAAAGGTGAGATTGCCGAAACAAATTTAAGGCATTAAATTTGATTGGGCTATGGGAGAACATCCCAATAGACTCCTAGAATTTTCTAGAGGCGCTATCGATGTAAACTCTTCAATTAAGATTGCATCGAGCGATGCAATCTTTTTATTAATTGGAGGTTTTATATGAAAAAAATGTTCTTACGCGGCGCAATTGCTGTACTTGGACTTGGAATGGTTGCAACATTAGGCAGCTGTTCATCATCAGAGAGTTCAACTGATGTTTTATATGTTGGAATGGAATGTAATTATCAACCATTCAACTGGACTACATCAACTGAAACAGAGCATACATTACCAATTTATCATGATTCAAATTTTGCAGATGGTTATGATGTTGCGGTTTCAAAATATCTTGGTCAAAAATTAAATAAAGAAGTCATTATTAAAAAGATTGAATGGTCTTCTTTAATTCCTAGTTTAAATTCTGATGAAATTGACATTGTTTTAGCTGGTATGACAGATACAGCAGAAAGAAGACAATCAATTGATTTTTCAAATCCATATTTAGCTAGTGATTTAGCATTTTTAGTTAGAACAAAAGATGTTCCAAGCGATCTTGGAACAAAAGAAAATCCAGCAACATATGAACAATTACTTAATTTATTTGATGGAAAATCATTAGTTTGTCAATCTGGTGTTGTTGGTGATGATTTTATTGATACTTATTTTGTTAACAATAGCGCTAATAAAGAAATTAGACATAGTGAAGCACTTCCTACATATCCATTAGCTGCAAATGATGTTAATGGTGGAATTTCTTTTGCAATGCCTGCTGAATTACCAGTTATTGAAGCTATGGTTAACATTAATCCAAGTAATTTAAGAGTTTTATACTGCGATTATTCTTTCTTAAGTGCAGATGATAAAAACGGTTTAACTGTTTCAATTGGTATCAAAAAAGGCAATGATGAATTAAAAAATTCAATTAATGCTGCTTTAGAAGAACTTTCAGTTGAAGAAAGAGGAAGAATGATTGGTAGTGCTGCTGAAAGGTCAGCAAATAATTAATAATGGATTTTGGTAAATTATTTAATAGTTCTGATTTTTCTAGTTATTTAGGCTGGTTAGGTTATGGTTTGATTTCAACCATAATTTTAGCTGTTTTTGGAACTGTTGTTGGTCTTGTTTTAGGCGTTTTTCTTGCTTATGGAAAAAATATGAAACTAAAACAAACCGATTCGCGGATAATTAAAACACTAAAAACAATTGGAATGGGTTTTTGTAATATTTACTCAACTGTTTTTAGAGGAACACCAATGATGGTTCAAGCTTTGATTTTTAAGTTTGGATTTGCTGCAATAGGTATCAACTTTGGTGATATTTTCTATATTAAAAGTGAAATTGGGAATGTTTTAAATGGTTGGTTAATCTGTGGGTTACTTGTAATTACATTAAATACAGCCGCTTATATGGGTGAAATTGTAAAAAGTGGACTTAACGGAGTTGATCAAGGACAAGTTGAAGGCGCAAAAAGCTTAGGAATGAAATCTTCAACAACAAGTTTAAGAATTATTTTACCTCAAGCTTTAAGAAATGCACTTCCAACTATTGGCAACGAATTAATCGTAAATATTAAAGATTCTAGCGTTTTAAATGTTATTGGTGTTACAGAATTATATAAACAAATCAATTTAATTGCTGGAAAAACTTATGCATTTATTGAATGTTATGTTATTTTAGCTCTCGTTTATCTCTTTTTAACTCTTATTGCTAGTTTCGCTTTAAAATTAGTTGAAAAGAAACTTGATGGAGAAAAGATTTCAATTAATCCATTTAGATTTATGAGGAAGAAAACATTATGAGCGAAAAACCAATCTTAGAGATTAAAAATATTGCAAAGTTTTTTGATACAACAAAAGTTTTAAAAGACATTTCATTAGATGTTTATAAGGGCGATGTTATTGCAATTATTGGTCCAAGTGGTAGTGGAAAATCAACATTTTTAAGATGTATTAATTTACTTGAAGAACCAACAAGAGGCCAATTAATTTTTGATAATAATGTTTATTACAATATTCCAAAATGTAAAGATGACTTCGTTGATTATGAAAACTATCGTAAAGCGAAGGCTGAATATAAAGAAAAATTAATTGAAACTGAAGATAATTTAGCTATTTATCAAAATCTATATATAGAAGATAAGAGCAAAAAAGAGTTAAAGCAAAAAATTAAAGAAGCAAAAAAAGCTTTTAAAGAAGTCAGAAAACATCCAGTCAATAAAATTGATTATTTTGATGAAGAAGCATACAAAGAAGAAGCAAAAGGTTTTACAAACGTAACTATATCAAACGATGAACTTAATAAAATTCGTTCACGTTTAACGATGGTGTTCCAATCATTTAATCTTTTTAATAATTATAACGTTCTTGGAAATTGCATTTTAGCTCAACAAAAAGTGTTACATAGAAGCTATGAAGAAGCAAAAGAGATTGCAATTAAAAATTTAACAAGCGTTAACATGCAAGATAGAATGAATTATAAAATCAAAGAACTAAGTGGTGGGCAAAAACAAAGAGTTGCTATAGCACGTGCTCTTTGTATGAATCCAGATATCATTTTATTTGATGAACCAACGAGTGCTCTTGATCCAGAAATGGTTGAAGAAGTTTTAAATGTTATGCGTTCATTAGCTGATAAAGGTATGACAATGTTAGTTGTTACTCACGAGATGAACTTTGCAAAAAATGTTGCAAATAAAGTCATCTTCATGGACAAAGGATACATTGTTGAAAGTGGTGATCCAAAAGAAATTTTGGTCAATCCAAAGACACCTCGTTTGCAAGAATTTTTAAAGACAAATTCTAAATAATTTGTCAAAAACCCTGCAGAACTCAACTATTTTTGTAAAATAGTTGAGTTTTTTTATCTCAATTTTGAGAAAATTTCTCCAACATTTCCTTTGATTTTTAGCTTAATTTTTCTGTGTAATGGTACCTCATCTTTATTTATTAAGACAATGTTATCTCCAAAAAAGTAAGATAAAAATGACGCTGCTGGATAAACTGAAAGGCTAGTTCCAGCCACTATTAATAGGTCAGCTTCACTCAATTTTATTATTGCTTTAGTTATTGTTGATTCTTCAAGTGGCTCCTCATATAGTACTACATCAGGTTTTACTATTTTCTTACAATGAGGACAAAGTGGAACATCTCCAAGTGATAAAAATTCATCAAGATTATAATTCCTCATGCAGTTTGTACAATAATTTCTATGAATTGATCCATGGAGTTCGATGACATTTTTTGATCCTGCCATTTGGTGCAGGCCATCAATATTTTGAGTTATGATGGTTAAATTCTTTCTTTTTTCTAATTTTGCTAAATATTTATGGGCTGAATTTGGTTTTGCTTCTTTATTAATCATGAATTCTTTATAAAATTTAAAGAAAATTTCGGTATTATTTTCAAAATATGAATGAGAAAGCATTATTTCGTAAGGTTTATCATATTTTGATTTAAGATTGTACAATCCTTTTTCACTTCTAAAATCTAATATTCCACTTTCAGTTGAAACACCAGCTCCACCAAAAAACACAATGTTTTTTGCATTATCTATTAATTCTTGTAATTGTGAAATCTCATCCATAAATAGCCTCTAGTAATATTTTATTACTAGAATGGTTTTTAAAAAAGTTTATTTATTTAACAAAAAGTGTAATAATTTTTAAACATGGAGTAGTGGTGTAACTGGTAAACACGCTAGCCTCAGAAACTAGTGACTCTGTCGTGCAAGTTCAAGTCTTGTCTACTCCACCATATTGAAATAACCAGATTGATACAATGTTTCAGTCTGTTTTTATAGGTTCAAATCCCACCGTTACTCATTATAGAGCAAAAATAGCATCAAAAAACAAGGTTTTAGCTGATTTTCTTGGTGCTTTTTTCGTTTTGCAAAATTTTGTAGTGACGAAAAGTGACGGACGATTGGTGACAATTGCGTTTTGATTCCTACACAAAAGATCTATGCTATTGTGTAAATCAAAATTATCTTGCTTTGGCTAATCTAAAAATGTGCCTTTTGAAACTATTATTGTATTGGGAACTTCAGTATTTGTAATCCATACAAAATAAAATTAACCAAATATCTTAAAATAAAACCAACCTCATGATATAAATAAGTTGGTAATAAAGTTGAAAGAGTTGAATTAACAGATAATAGGAAGAAAATAATAAGTGAAATAAGAAATAATCCTAATATTGCAAAAGAACAATTATTAATAATTATTGGAATTAGCACAACAGCTATTGATAAGAATTTGAACTATTTGAAAGAGCAAAATTATATTAAAAGACTCGGCTCAAAAAAAGACCGGTTATTGGAAAGTTATTAAAAATGAGTTGGTTTAATTGTTATAGTTTAATAATTGTAGTTTCTATTTAAATTAATTTGAGAATGTCTTGCCTTTTCTATATTAGTCCAAGGTTTTGTCCGCAATCC
>CAMESA010000090.1 GCA_945935945.1 uncultured Mollicutes bacterium
GCTTTACAGCCTTCATAAATATCACTATAAGCAGTTTCAAAATCATTACTGTACCTAATTAATATTTTATTAGTTATTTTCATTTTATATATCCCCTATTTATCATCTTTTATTTTACTTATTTTATATAAATTTACTAGTTTTATAAATTTTTAGTATCATTTTAGTATCAGTAAAGCAAAAAAAGAGATATTTTGACATATCTCTTTTTTTTCGTTTATTTAGTATTGTCGCTAAAGAACATTTTCAAACATCTACTAAACAGCTACTTTTGCAAAACAATTATATCATAGTTTCTAATTTTTGTATTAAGTCTTTTCTATAGTCAATATCTCTCTGGATCAGATCAGTTTTTTCTATTAGATCCAGTAAAAAAGAATTGTCATATTTAGCATTTTCACACTTTACACCATCCAAAATATTTTCTTTTATATTTAACTTTTTATGATTTAAATCTTTTATTTCATTCATAGCTATAATATTTAGCTCTTCCAGGTGTTGTATTTCTTTTTTTAAATCTCTGTTTTTTTCATTATTCAAATGATAATTAAGTGATGATTTTTTTGAAGGAATTTTATACGAACGTTTAAAACTCCAATTATGAAGAAAAAACATTTTTAAGATCCAAATCATCTTGGATAGGTTCATAGGACATAATCCGTCATACTCATAATATATTTTTAAACAGTCACGAAGATATAAAGCTGTTTCTTTTTCTTCTGGATCAGTTGCTTTAACAATATACATGTCCAGGAATTTTAACGTGTTTATAACGACATCACTATTTAAATCTAAAATATAATAATATTCAATATTCAAATTGTAAAACAATTCTTTATAAACTGATTCATACATAAAATCACATTCCTTTTTTATTATTTTATAATTCAACATTAATAATATTAGACTATAAAATAATAAAATGCACCTGGTTAAAGGGTGCATTTATAGGGTTATCACAATTAAAGATTTTTTTACTTAGATAATTTTGTCATTTCGTAAATGTCTTTTATTTAAAGGCTTTTAAAACAACAAATTTTCATAGAGAAATATGCGTAGTAACAGCCGAACTTCAGAAACGAGCGTCTACTACCCATATAGCCCCCTATTTAATGATCTAGATTTTTTAAATGACTGGTTGGTAATAAATACCTTTCTTTTTATTGTCTAAAACAAATGCGTCATAACAAATTCTTCCTGTTACAAGAGTTCCGCTCGTTAATGGTTGGTCGTCATACGTTCCGTAATCCTCTAATTTAACTGGTGCTGTACACGCTTGAGGGTGCGACAACATGAAGCCAAACTTTTCTGGAAGTCTTGAACTCGGTACCTTAATAACATTCATACCATCTAAAATACCAATAACTCCACGTTGTCGCAATTCAACACCAACATCAACATTATCAAATACCACAGATTTTTTTAGCATTGCGTAAACTCCAGGTGTTACAACTAAACTTCTTTCAGTATCTGGTACTAAATTTTCATCTAAAACCGCACTACCTTCTAAAATCTTTTCGTAAATATTTGAAGGTGTTAGTTCAATAGCTTGGGCTTTTGTTCCGCTATTATCGACCATAGTTTTATATACGCATTGATCCAAAGTAGGAATAACAACATCTGAAATTTCTCGAGCTAATCTTTCCTCGGCTTCCAGTGCTGTTTCTTCTTCATCTAATTTATCAATATTGAAAATAAAAGATTTATCGTGTTTAAGTAACATTTCTTCCGTTTCTAAACTTAGATCTTGAATTTTACCAAATCTTGAAATATCACTATCATTTACACCGTTTGAATTTCTTTTATAATCATTCAATGGTACAGTGCTAGCTTTATAAACAACGACACTGTGAGCACCGCTCCAATCATAATCGCTATTTGTTAAAAGACTTGTTTTTGATTCCTGGCAGAATAAATCATCTACCTTATCAGAATATTTTTTTGTTAATTCAATAGACATATATTAATATCCTCACATTCTAATTAAATGTTGAATACTTAATATAACTCAAATCAATATTTTCTCGGTTTATGCTTTCTGACAGTAAGTCCCTTCGTAGGTTCTTCGAAACTATTGCTTCCGTTATACAATGGTAAAACTACTGATCCAGTTGTTGAGATCATCTCAGATAACATATTAGCATCGGCTCTTAGTTCTTCTTCTGTAGTTCCTTGTAAACGTGAAACCATTTGATCGGGTAATCTGTACTCTTTAGCGATCTTTGCACGAAGTTGAGAAGCTTTTAATGTAGAATTTTCATTTTTTAATGATTCTAATTCTAATTTGATTTTATCGAGTTCTTCAGTATCAACATTTTTTTCTTTTACTCTTTCTAATCTTTTTTTGATTAGTTCGTTCACTTCTGATTGAGTGAACATTCTCTCTTGTTGATCTGTTTCTAATTTAGCAGTTTCAACTTTTTCTTTTTCCATGTTTGTCCTCTTTCTAGTTAACACCGTTTTTTACCGTAAACGTAACGTAATACACAACTATCGGAAAAATAGTTATAAAATGGATTTCATGTCTTATAAGAAGTGATAAGACAATTTAATTATAATTAAAAAAGCGTGTCCACTTGTTGCATATTTATACAACTTTTGACACCGCTCTTTTTATATGTCTGTACAATGATGAACGCTCAAAACCTTTATCCAGTGCGACATCATCAGCTCTTTTACCTAACAAATACAAGTCCCATAATATAGCCTGGTCTTTTAGATCCATCTTTTCCAGTGGCAAACATTCTTTTAAGTGCATTAAATAATATTCAACTGGATATTCCGAAAAACCTGTTTTGTTATACTCAATAATTTTAAGACAATATTTTTTTGATAATTTTAATTCACTTATTATGTTTTCATACTTGTTATTTATCTCTTTTTTGTGTCTTTTATTCATATTTTTTTCATGCACGATAATTCTATGTTATCGTGCAAACTCTAACACGCTTAAAGCCCTCTTGTTTACTGAATATTTTTAACTTTTTCAATAAAAATACTTTTTCGATTTTTAGGGGGTGATAATTTCAATATTTACCCAAAAAAATACGATCCATTTGTTCATACTTCATTCGTTCTTTAAACTCCTGGCTGTTAATCTGGTACTGTTTCCCATTATCGAATCCAATTCTAAAAGCCAAACGAATAGCGTCTATTACATTTAGATTTTTATTCTTGTCTTTGCAATTTTTCAAAAGATCCATAACATCAAAAACATGTAAATTGTAATCTTCTGGTATACTCATATTTTTATATTTATCAATATCTAACATTTCTTATTCCTTTCTAAACTTCTTCCTCGTTTAATTCCGTAAGTATAAGCTAGTCTAATAGCTCTTGAAAGTTCGCTTTTGTTAGTTGCTATGTTTTTCAATGCCATAAACTGGCTATAACCTAGGCCATATCCTGTAGGAATTTCTTCTTTTTCTAATATTTCAATAAATCTTTCTTCGGAAATTATCATTTTAACATTCCACCCTTAGACTGTTTTCTAACTTTTTAAGATGATAATCTATAGTTTCAGCAATACCAAACAACGCAGATCCGAAAGCCGTTCCGTCAACTTCATCAGATGTTGAAATGATACTAAGACTATCAACCATACCACGTATCAATATTAAATCTTCTTCAAACTCTAACATTTTATTTGTTTCCTTCCGTAATTACTTCCTTTTTTAAAACCAAACGAAAACGCTAAAGATATAGCTTTCATTTGATCGCCTTTTAAAGCTATATCAAAAAGAACTTTCATCTCACTCATTTTCATGTCATAACGCCATGGTATTTCTTCTTTTTCTAATATTTCAATAAATCTTTCTTCAGACATTTGAATAAATCCTCTCATTTTGTTTCTATTCGTTCTAGATCAGTAACACCAGTCAACATTTTTATTGTTGCCTCTGGTATCGAATTACGATTACAGAACTCAAGCCTTGAAATAATATTACTGTTTAATTGCTTGTAATCTTCCTGGATCACATTTCTATATCTTTCAATAAACATTTGTTTGAATTTATTTTGTTGAAACTTGCTAGAACTTCCAAGTTCTGAAAGAAAACTAGGATCTTCAACAGCCTTTTTTATGTTTCCAGGTAAAGCTTCAAAATTGGTTTTAGCTTGGTTAAAGTCAACTTTTGCGCTATTTAACACAATACTCCAGGCTTTTTCATCAGACATAACAGAATTTTTAAAAGGTTGGTTCATAACATCTTTAATTTGTCCTATTGTTGGTGCAAATCCACTTGTATTACTTGCTATGATTTTTAAAATCGCATTGTATACATCTGACACATTGTCATTTTTAAACAAAATTCCCCATGTATTAACTATCAAATTCATATCTTTTTCATTTGATACATTTGTAAAACTGGTAGGATAATTAACCCTTAATATAGTTAAAATATTTCTTGTTTCTTCTCTGTTCATTAGAAAGGCAACTCCTTATTTTTTGTATAAGATTTATTATTTCTTAATTCAAAAAAATCTAGCCAACAGCAAACTACTGACTGGTTAACAATTTTAGTTTTGATAAAATCATCTACTGCTAGAGTATCCAATTTTTTTAAACATAGCTTTAAAGCTTTTATTGTAGGGGGTTTCTTCATGCGT
>CAMESA010000091.1 GCA_945935945.1 uncultured Mollicutes bacterium
AGTATTTTATGAATTTGTAAGCGAAAGTGAAATCGAAGAACGTAACAACAAAAAAGAATACGAAAGATCATTTAAAATTATCGTTGGTGAAAAAGATTATATTCTCGTTGAAGAAGAGAACGAGGTCAAAAATAACAAAACTGAATCTTCATTTGAATATACAGTTGTTGAAAATGGAGCTAAAGTCTTAAATTATTCTATCTCAATCGAAAATAAAAATAACAAAGATGTTATTGAATATGAGATTGATGATGTTGAATATGAAATTAAAAGAACAATGAATGAAAGTGGCGAAGAAATCTATAAGATTGAAGTTGAAAACGAACATGATTATGAATTCGTAGTATGTTACAAAAAAGTTACAAACGAAGACGGCTCAATAAGCTTTGTCTCAATGTAATTTAAATCTAATAAATTCGTATTTAAAAATTCTACGAATTATAGAGACAAATTATGATAAAGAAATAAGACAAAATTAAAGCCAAATCATTGAAAAAACTTTAAAAAATAAGAGTGTTTTCTACAATATTTTGATAAAAAACACTCTTTTTTGATGATTTTTTAACTTTTTTGTAGTTGTTATTTCATACTTTTATTAAAAATTATTTTAGCATTTTACTTTCCTTTCATATTTAAATTTCCGTCAATTTAAACTATAATTTTAGTATGATTTTATCCGATTCAAATTGGTCAACTTTTTGGAGCGACATCTGGAATTCTTTAAAAAATTCCATCGCTAATTTACGGGAATTTTGGTTTGGTTCAACAGAGCAACAACCATATATCGTAAATTTTTTGGCTGCAATTGCATTTTTGATTCTCGGATTATTATTAACTCGTTTATTTTTAGCAATTTTGAGAAAATTATTCAAAATTGATAAAAAATTGATTAAAGATAGAACAATTAAAACTTTTTTATTAAGCCTTGTTAAAGTTATTGCAAATATTGCAATAGTCATAATCTTTTTATTGATCCTAAAAGTCGATTTAACTGGAGTTGCACAAATTTTTTCAAGTGCAATTTTAGCAGTCGGACTTTCTTTACAAGATGTTATTTCAAATTTTGCAAGTGGAGTAATAATTCTTGCAAACAAACCATTTGTTGTTGGAGATTATATTGATCTAAATAATGGTGAAGCAGAAGGAACTGTAATCGATGTAAAATTTTTAGTTACAGCTTTAGAAACTGTTGATAAACAAATTATTACTGTTCCAAATAAAAATATTACAGGTTCAGTAGTTAAAAATTACTCTAAAAATCCATTAAGAAGGATTACTCTAAATATTGGCGTTGATTATTCAACAAATATCGATAAAGCGAAAAATGTTATTTTAAATATTGTAAAAAATGATAATAGAATTTTAGAAGAGCCAAATCCTGTGGTTTTTTTAACTGCATTTAATGATTCAAGTTTGAATTTATCACTTAGATGTTATGTACCGAATTTGATGTATTGGGATATTTTGTTTTCTTTGAATGAGAAAATTTTATTAGAGTTCAGGAAAAATGATATAAATATTCCATTCAATAGATTGGTTGTATCGATGACAAAGGATTAAAGAATGAAAAATATTTTTAAGACTGATAAAGGTATTATTTTAATATATTGTTTGATTGCAGCACTTGCAATTGGACTTTCGTTTTTAGGTTTTATTGGGAACGGTCCATTTTCATTTTTCCCTGTTGTTGTGACTTCGATTTCGTTTGTTTTTGGACTATTTTATTTTCTTTTGATGCTTTTTGCTTCAAAAAAAGTCGTAGAAGTTAATGATTCCAATAAAAATATTATTTTGATGCAACAAATGCTATATAATTTATCAAAATTTTTGCTTATTGCACTTGGTGTTGTTGCTTCGTTTTTATTTATTTATTTTTGTGATGTTGGTGTTGATAAACCTAAATGGGTATTTGCACTTTTATTAATTAGTGGGTTACCAATGATTTTAAGTATCTTACTTTTTATTATTAGAGGAGCAGAAAATGACTAATTTTCTTACTTTTTTAGATATAAATAAAGTATGGAGTACTGATTTTGATGCAATTTTTGTTCCAGAGATTTTTTATTCTTTGGTTGCAATGTTTATAATTTTCATTTTAAGTTTATGCATTTTCTTTAAATTCAAAAAAGCTATTAAAGATCCACTTCAAAAGCAAAAAGGATTAGTTTTAATTGCTTGTTGGTTTGTAGAATTCATTGATAATTTAACAATTGGAACTATGGGAGAAAGAAATAAAGGCTTTGCTGGATATGTAATGGGACTTTGCATGTATGTTTTTCTTGCTTTTACCATCGGTTTACTCGGTGTTGCAAGTCCAATGACTTATCTTGGTGTCCCATTATCTTTAGCATTAGTTACATTTATTTTGATCCATTTTACTGCTGTTAAAGAGCAAAAAATCAAATATTTTAAAAGATTTACTGATCCGCTTCCACCTTATATTCCATTTTTTGTTCCTGTTAACTTAATTTCAATGTGGGCTCCATTACTTTCCATGACTTTACGTATGTTTGGAAATGCTTTAAGTGGATACTGCATTATGACAATTTTATATTTTTCATTAGAAAGTATCTCTAATATGATTTTTGGTGGTTTATTCCCTGGAAATTATTGGGCAAATGCAATGGGTGGAGTTGTTAGTGGAGCTCAAGGCCCTGCTGGAATGTTTATTGCTCCATTAATTACGCCTGTTTTACATGCATATTTTGATGTTTTTTCAGGGTTTATTCAAACTACTGTATTTGTATTGTTAACTATGGTCTTTATTCAAAACGAACAAGTTGAAGATGAAGACATTGGTATAGAAACTAAATTAGCATAGGAGGAAAAGGTATGGATATGTTAATTAATTTAGTAAACATTCTTGCAAGTGATACAACTGGAATGGTTTATATCGGAATCGGTTTGATGGCTATTGGTATGGCTGCTTCAGGTATCGGTGAAGGTTTAGTCTGTTCGAAAACTGTTGAATCTATGGGTAGAAATCCAGATATGTATGGAAAATTAAGAACTGCAATGATTCTTGGTTGTGCTTTAACTGAAACAACAGCTATTTACAGTCTTCTTGTCGCATTATTAATGTTATTTATTGGATAAATTATGAAGAAAAAGAGAGATATTACAAAAATAAAATATCTATTCTTATTACTTCCGCTTTTAATTTCTTTATCTTCTTGTGATAGTTCACAATTAGGTGATCAACTTGGAAATGGCATTGAAGAAAAATTGTTACCTAACATTTGGGCTTTTTTAGTTCAATTAATAGCTTTTGTGTTGCTTTTAATAGCAGTTATTTTTCTTGCTTATAAACCAGTCAAAAAATTTCTTGAAAAACGTAGCGAAATGCTAGAAGAAGAAGTCAAAACTACTCATGAAAATAGGCAAATTTCAGAAGAGAAGAGAAGAGAAATGATTTCTAACCTAGCAAATGCAAAGGCTGAAGCTACAAAAATTATCAATGATGCAACAAAAGAAGCTACAATTGCAAAAGATAAAATTTTATCTGATGCAAATGATGAAAGACGTCAACTAAAAGAAAAGACAATGAATGAAATTTCATTAGAAAAAGAAAAAGCAATGAAAGAACTAAAGGATCAAATTGTTGATGTTGCCTTTGAAGCTTCTAGCAAGATTCTTGAAAGAGAAGTTAACAGTCTCGACAACAAAAAAATTGTCGATAATTTTGTTGAAGATTTGAACAAAAATTAGGTAAAAAAGATGGGCGACGAAGTATTATTTAATAGATATGCAATTGCTTTATTAGAAATTGCAATTGAACAAAATAAAACTGAAGAATTCAGAAAAGAAGTGAAGATTTTAAAGAATATTTTTCAAAATTCCCCTGAATTTTGCGAAATTCTTTGTGATGTAAATATTGATCTAGCAAAAAAATATTCAATGATTGACAAAATTTTGGCTTCAGTGAATTCAGATATTTTATCTTTTGTTAAAGTTATTATTAAAAATAATAGAGCCCATTATTTATATAAGATTTTTAAAGAATCTCTTTATAGATTTGATGATTATTTAGAAATTCAAGAAGGAAAATTGATTTTATCAAAAGAGATGAGTGAAGAAGAAAAAGAAAAAATCATTAAATCAATTGAAAAAAATGAAGGAGTTAGATTAGAACTTGAAGAAGTCATCGATCCATCCATACTCGGTGGCTTTATTGTGACGCTAAAAGATAATGTGTACGATGCTAGTTTAAAAACTAAACTTCAGAATTTGAAAGAATCTTTAAAAAACTAGGAGGAAACCAAAATGGAAATTAAACCAAATGAGATTAGTTCTTTAATCAAAGAACAAATTAAAGAATTTAAAAATACAGCTGAATTTTCAAGTGATCTTGGCACTGTTGTTACAGTTGGTGATGGCATTGCTGTGATTTATGGTTTAAGAAAATGCATTTTAGGAGAACTTTTAGAATTTCCAAATGATGTTTTTGGAATGGCAATGAATCTTGAAGAAGACAGTGTTAGTGCTGTTTTACTTGGTGAAGGAAATACTATTAAAGAGGGTGACACAGTTCGTAGAACTGGAAAAGTTGTTGAAGTTCCTGTTGGCGATGGCCTTTTAGGAAGAGTTGTCGATGC
>CAMESA010000092.1 GCA_945935945.1 uncultured Mollicutes bacterium
AACCACTGTCGGTTCCTGATTTTGTTGTGGCATTTAAGTCTCCTTTCTGAGTCCCTCCGTTCGCCCCTGCATCGGTAGAAAACTCTTTCTGCATTTGCAGTTGTGCTCGTTGATCCTCAATTTCTTGCTCTTTCTTTTGTTGCCAATATTCTTCACCACGTTTTACAACTTCCTCAATATCCGTTGTTACGTCCCCGATTTCTAATACATCTTCCGGTGCCATAATTCTCATATTAAGAAGTGTAGACATAGCTTGTGCTTTCGTTGACAAGTTATCTGTCTTGTTACGTGGATATTTTATATCTATGTTAATCATACTCGTTTTTGAAATTTTTTTCAAGGATTTCAAGATTTTAAGTATGATTTTCAGCTCTTTCTTTTCAGATTCTTTATTGAACATCTCTGTGGTACGGGCCACAACTTCCATATCGGCCCATCCGTCTCGTAGTTTAACAGCATCTCCGGTGTCTCCACCGCCTCCGCCACGTGTCTTACGGTCTGGAATACCAACGATAGCTCTTAGAGAATCCTCAAGATACTGTCTTAATTGTTCGACTGAACCACCATCTAGCTGCTCACTGATGTATTTCAAGTCGGCGTTCAACCCCTGTGGTGCTTTGATCTCCGCATACTTGTTTGCTCTTACTTGTTGCATACTCTCTTCAGTGAACTCGGCATTGATAGCTACCAAGATACTGTTTACGAACTGTTCCACATCGTTGACACTATCCGATGCGACCTTGTTGATAGCATTGAAAACCGTCAATGCGTTCTCCCAATGCCCCATACGGAAGTGGTTATTCACACATTCAACGATAGGAATCTCACCAATAGGGTTAGGAATCGGATATCCTTTTACTAGATTATCTTTAGATATTGTATTTCCGAATCCGATACCGCCGTTCATGATCGGATCGTTCGTTGGTGTATCATATAAATAGATTTCATCTTTCGTATATACGGTAAATATCCTACGATAATTCAAACTAGCATCCTGTGTGTCGATGAATGTAACAGCGAACACAGGTTCTTCTGTTAGCTGATTGGATAACGCAACGAATGTACGCCTTGAATCTAGGTCGGCATATACGAATGGTGACTCGTCATCGTTGTCATCTTCATCTTTGTTTTTGAAAATCGCACGATGAGAGATACCACAGATACTCGCATTTGTGGCCTTGATCTGGTCGCTCGTCGATTTATTCGCCATTTCTGCATAATCTGAGATGTCTTTGATCTCTTCTTTTACTGTATCGTCGCCTTTACGAGTGATGTATTGCATAGGTTTACCAAAGGTATATCCTATGATGTCACGTGTAAATGTCGAAGCATAGTTCAACACGACCTTATTATTTACATCGTCACGGACCTCCTTGGTACGTTTAAGGATTTCCTGTTCACCTTTGTAATATCGCATAAGATAATCGATCTCAGTCGCATTTTTAGAATGGATCTTCATAGCTTCATTGACAGCTAAGTGCATATTATCCGGTGTCAATACGATACTACCGTACATCCCATCTTTCATCTGCGACTTACTGATATAGCTTGTCACAATTTTTTTACGACCTGTCAAGACACTTTGGTTTTCCGTAAACGGAACAGATGACATTTCTACTTGACTGGCCGGTGTGTTTTCCAACGATTTCAATTCATCTTGGATGTCGATTTCAACGATTTCACTCATGCGATCACCTCTCTCTTAATAATACACAAAAAAAGCAGAATAATCAATATTCTGCTTATGGTATTTTCTGTGGTCATCCTAGTATGAAGAACTATCTGTTTATCAATCATATATTAAGAGGAAATTCATGCCAGTGTGCCAGGTGGACGACCACACAGAAAAGGAGAACCCTCATAGAATGAGGTAAATAATGATATGCCTGTTTTGTACAGAGGATCGTCTGCTTGGCTAGACTTTCCCAAACACCGATATCCTGGTTTTACGGCTCGATATCGGTAAGCCGACCTATATCACCGAACTGGCCTTGGATGACACATCCATCTGGTAATTAAATTATACTAAAATTCATTAGTAATGTCAACTAAAAACCTCTTCTCATACCGCTTTTAGAACTTATCTTACCGAATCGTGGGATCTTGATAACACTTGACAGCAACGCCATGCCGTCTGGCGCATCATCATGGGGGCTGTTTCCCGTCTGTACAAACGTTGTCAGATTTCGCATGAACACCCCATACTCGTCTCTAGGTGTATATAGAGATGGGTCCTTATAGTAGAACTCACGGATATCCGGAGCGAACTGAATGATACGAGCCAATTTGCTCGTGCTCGTTCCCGCTCGCTTAGATGTGATGTTACATCGATGAGCGGAAGTGTCTTTCACGATATCATCGACGTCTCTGGCATAGAAGTCCCCGCCGTTGTTGGCCTCGAACTCACACGACTGTACACCATGCTCGACGATCTTGCCAGCCACGATCGGCTCTGTAACCTTATAATCGGCCTTGCATCGAAACACTACGTCCACAATATATCCTGTATCCCCATATTGATAACAGACTGGGAAGCATAAGTAGTCATCCCCACCGAACGCCACGTCGCATACGGCCATGATCGCATCTGGTTCCTGGTTTGGAAGACTCACATAGCGTTTCAATGATCCCGCAGGGAACAACAATCCATCACGTTCCATAGGGTTCTGCTGGTAGACACATTCCCATGACACCTCGTCCATTCCGTTTTTCAACTCAAGATACATTTCCGTTGTGAATCCTACATCATACTCGTAGTTGAAGTTAGACTCACCGAACTCATTAAGTGCCGGAAGCACACGGAATCGTGCCACGTCGCTATCTTCATACTGCCGTTTCAGACGACTGATCGGGTCATGCACTGACCATATCGTACCGATCGCCAATATTGGAGCCGCACGCCCGCTTCTTTTGTTCTTGACACGACGCTGCATCAAGTCAACGGACACCTTGGTCCACAATTTCTCCAATCGGTCCAGGTTCATGGCCTCTTCGATACCCGAACACATGTCATCCAGATATAATAAGCTGCTCGCTTCCAAAGCACCGGTGATCTGACCGTCGATAGAACGGAACGTCAATGTCTTGTATCGCTCATCGTTCCATAGGTCTATGGTTCGATTCTCGGCACTTTTGTTCAATTTTCCTGCTAATTCAGGAAAAATATCGTAAAATCGGTACTCCGGTGAATCAATAAAGTCAAGAACACCGTTATAGAACGTTCCAACGAGTCCACTTGCATAACCTGCGGCAAAGATGTGTTCATTAGGATATCTACCTGCCATCCAGGATATAAAGAAAAGACCTATCGTGGTCTTACCTATACGAGGAGGCATCGAAAGACAATAAATATCAATCTTCCCATCTCCTAAATCCTGTAAATCTTGCATTACGGGCTTTAAAACCTTCATTCGAGGCTGATAGAATCGCTTTTCCACTGGTCTATCCCACTCCATAGCGATCAGATACGACTCAAAATCATATCGACCGTACATGGTATGAGCGTCCTTGAGCATGGTGAACGCCTTGAACTGCTGATCCTGTGTCAGACTCTTCATGTTCTCATTGATCAATTTGATCAGAGCCTTACATGTGGACTTCAATACGTCCTTTTTATCCCGTTTATATGCCAGATCCCTTAATAAATTCAATTTCTCCATTCGCAAAAAGACATCCATCGGGTGCCTTAGTTGCTGCAAGAGAGTTTTGATCATCTCATCTTGTGTCATTTATCTTATAGATCCTCATCAAAAGTGCTTGCATTGGTCTCAAGATCACCAAGATGTGCGTCCACGTACTCTCTTAGAGCACGAATCACGATATCTTTGACCGATACTCTAGTTTCCAATGACAGCATCTTGACATCCTTATGTAGCTTTCTAGGAATCGGGTAATTAAAATTGATTTCGTTTTCGTTTGCTTTCTGTCCCATTTGCTACCTCCTTATTTTACTGAAATATATTCGCTCGTTTTCTTAGTACGAGGTTCTTCCTGTGGTACCTGGTTTTCCTCTTCCATACATTCTTGGCATTTGATAGCAGGGTTACCACGCAATACCTTGCCGTGTTTATTACATTCAAAATATGTTGAGAATTTTAATCTAGCTCTATGTTCGCAATTTACGTCACATAGTTTCTTATTATCTTCCATTGTACGTACCTCCTTTTCTATATTTTATATCTAATGACAGATAGTGTCAATGATTCTTGATTTTTTGTGAAAAAAACGCTATCATATGTGTGGGACGAAATGTCCTGCTATAACTGGTTTTTTATTTATTTTATGAGAAGAGTCGATTGCGGTCGGCTCTTTTCATTTTGTTTGGGCGAAGATGGGACTTATATTGCTTAGTAAATATTGCTTTTTGAAATTTTTGGGCGGTGAGGGGGTTGAACGACCGAGGGGTGGGGTGCCTCCCCTATAGGGGGTGGGGCCCTTATTTCATATGATTTTCACAAACGCAAAAACAGCACTGGAAAACATAAAAGATAAAATAAATAAAAAATAAAATAATTTGATCATATCCAGCATATAAACAAAAAAAAAAAAAAAAAAAAA
>CAMESA010000093.1 GCA_945935945.1 uncultured Mollicutes bacterium
GATTCAAATCTTCTGTTTCTGTTTTAAATTCAATGAGAATTGTACAGATAGATTGCACGGATTGAATGATTGCCTTAGCTTCATTATTAGAACCCGTTAAATCATGAATCAAAGAGGGAAGAGGATCACCAGAAGTTTGTGATATATCAAATACAGTAGTTGTTTTAAAACGAGTCACATTCACTTGCCGTTGTTCTTGAATAGGTGAACCAGCTTCATCCAATTCAACATTTCCGTTTTCATCTACTTTATTAATTAATCGATCTTCTTTATACGTTACAGGAGCAAGAATCATCAATCCTTTTTCACCTTTATCCACATGACGATTAAAGTTTGCCTGCCAGGAACGATATCCTGCAACTAAACTTGCATCTGGCTTTTGAGCCAATATCAATAAAGTGTTGTTCAATGAATAATTGTGGAATTTGCTGCAACAAGATAAATATCGTTTAAAAGAATCAGAAGAATAAACATCTTTTACACCTTGTTCAATCATCTCAAAAGCTTGTTTAGTTTTTTCATCCGAAGATTTATAATTAGACATCTCATCACCGTCCTTTCTAAAATAGGGTAAAAGAAAAGCACTACCGAAGTAATGCTTTCATATGGTATCTCAACATGAATTTATTCATTAATATCCACGATATTTATAAAGCATATCACTGAGCTCTTCATTTTTCTTTATAAAATCCAACAAATATTCTTTGGTTATTTCAAATTGAATATTTCCATCTTTTTTTCGAGTTTTTGTCGCAAGTATTTGCTCTCCTTGTTTTGATGTAATTCTAAATCCATGAATTATTCTATTTCTCATCTCAACTATTTCAGAAAATAATATTTCAATATCCTTATTTCCTGTATTTCTAGAAATTGTATCTGCTATAGATTTTTTAAGTTTTCCAGATTCCAAATCAATAAGATTATACCAATCATATGCATTGCTTGTATGAATAATATTTTCTATAATAAATCCATTATTTGAACTAAAGACACACAGAGCACTACCCAACAATTCACGATATTCTTTTGAGGGTAATGATTGTCTTGTGTAAGGTTCGTACATTTTTATGCCTCCTCGTTTTGTAATCTATCTAATCCAACAATAGCATAGAACTATTAACATTTCATGAATTTATAGATTTTTTGAATTAGTCTGTTCTTTTTGCTAGTATCACAATTCTCTTGTTATCATTTCTTGTATCGCAAGTCACTAAAGTCATCAGCTTATCATCCGTATTGACTGAAATACCTGTTTTATAAAGCCCTCGATTGATAGAATCAGAAATAAAGGCATTGAATGAAGTATCTGAATCCCAACTGGATTGTGTAAATTCTAAAGAATCATTTAAATTGTTTAGATCTACATTCATTACTTCAAATATCTGATAAGTTCTTGTTTCATTTTCTGTAATGAACTTGAATGTTTGATGTTCTTTGTAGCAGCTTTGATCAATATAGCTCATTAATGGAGTAAAAATGATACTATTCCATTTACTAGAATGCCCATAGATGACAACATTTTTAGAATCAATATTTCCATCTGCTGATACAAAAGGGATACCTGCATTGGCATATTCTTTCTTGATGTTTTTTCGCACATAGTAGTCATTATCTGGAGCCTGTACAACAGGTTCATAAATAACCCGATTATCGAATTCTAGAATACCAACTACGTCTTTATTTGTTTTTTGGAGTAAAGATAAAGAAAGCTCCTTTTCAGAAGCTCCCTTATCATCTTTATTATCCTTTGCTGTTTTACTTGGTTTAGATTCTACATAGTATTCTGAATAATCATAAGATTTCTTTGTTCCAAACTCACTATATAGAATGCCACCTAATAGACTTGCAGTAACTATCGCAAGTGCTGCTATTTTTATTTTCTTATGTTTCATACTATTTATACCCCTGTATTTGGAACAACGATACGTGCATTTTCAAAATAATAAATGATCGTATCTGCATCTTTATCCGCTTCTACTTTATAAGCTTTGGATTTATCCGCTAACTGATAAGAAGTAGGAGCTTTGATTTCCTTGAACTCATATTCATGGCCGTAAATGGCATCCGCTAATACTGCTTTTCCATCTTTGATCACATGTTTACTAACCTTGTCATCACCAACTTTACGAGAATAATAAATTCCATCATCTACATCTAAGATGATTTGTTTATTTTCATCCGTTTTAACTGTCTTGATGATCTTTTTGAAATCTTCATCCTTAGAGATTTCGTATTCTTCATTAGCATCATCACCAACGATCATTAACTGACCAGATGCAAGGGTAGTGACAAAAGATTTAGCTGTCTTATCATAGACTTCAAAAATGGCTCCATTTAAGAAATGATCATGATGATCTTTATCCACCTTGTTGACATCTAGTTCAATACGACGTTTTTCATTGTGCAATTCCATAGGAACGATAACAGTTGATTTTGTTGTATCTTCATCATAGTTGAATGTGAAATCATGTTTTTCTTCATCTAATTTAAAGCCTACATTTGTTTCAAGTTCTTTAACGTAATAATCACCTGTAGGAAGATCTAAATGTTCAACATTTTTACCATCTTTATCAATCGTTAATGTGCCAACTAGTCCATCAGCAGGAATGATGACTTTATCATCTACAGTAATATCCTTTTTAGAATAAACACCAAAGACAACATCTTTGTAGGCTTCTTTATCTTCATCTTCAAATGTCTTAGTGATCTGTAAATCCAACTTTTGTCTTTCGTTGACATAAGACTGTTTGATTTCGACTACATCGATCATCTGACCCGCATATTCAATATCAAAGTTATAGCTGTTTTCATCTAATACATATCCAGTCTGTGTTGTGGTTTCTTTAATAGAATATTTACCTAACTGAAGCAATGATGAAGTTGTAACACCATCACCTGTAGTAAATGTATCTACAACATCTCCTTTGTGGAACCATACTGTTCCTTCTGGAGTAACGATATCTTCACGTGCTGTGATTTCATACGTAACACCAGATAGATATTTTTCTTTATAGACTGGTGAATAAAGTGTTCCATAATCTGTTTCGGATTCTTTAGCTCCTGACAACATTTCACCACTCTTTTCAACATAGACCTGTCCTTTTTGTGTTTTGTTGTCAAAGTTCATAAAAATTTCTGTACTTGATCCATCTACATTGATTGAAATTTCCGTATCTTTTAATACGTAACCATGTGGTGCTTTGATTTCAACCAATTTATATTCTCCATATTTTAAAGGAGCAGGTAAGTGAACAGAACCATCCTCATCGGTTTTAAATACATCTGTTGTATATTTTTTAGGATATGTCACAGTCTGAGTTACATAGTTTCCATCTGCATCTTTGATTTTGAATTCAACACCAGCAGCAGGAATACGTTTACCTGTTTCACTGTCCGTTTTATAGATGGTTAATTCGGCTTTGATTGTATCGTTATAGATATTGTAAAAATAGGTCTTTTGATCTTTATCAATCTTTACTTCAAATGGTTTTAAAATATCATAGCCAGTTGTTTCATGTTCTTTGACAATATATGTTCCATAAGGAAGATAATCACTGATTGCTCGACCATCTTCATCCGTTGTTAGTGTAGATACAACTTTGCCACTTGATTTTAGGATAATATCAAACTTAAATCCTTTACCAGACTTTTGAACATTCGACTGGAATAATCCATATTTCTCTTTATCGATTGTCTTGGCAATTTCAATACGACCTTTAATAACCTGATCTTTGATTGTTGTAGAAAAAGTTGAAGGAGTATTATTACCTGAATATTTGAGTTCAACACTATTACAAGAACTGTTTGTTAAATATCCTTCTGGAGAAGTGACCTCACATACATTCAAAGTTGTTCCCACTGGATATTTTTTAGATTTAGCTTTTGAACCATTTGTCGTAATTGTTTCTAAAGTATTTCCACTTGAATCTTTGATGGCAAATGTTGCTCCATTGAAAGTTGCATCACCTTGCGTAGATGTTCCAGTTTCTGCATCTTGCTTTTCAACTTCGATATCAGCATATAGCAATTCAAAATTTAATTTGAAATTAGGAGAAGGATCTCTTCTGCTTGCCAGATAAATAACACGCTGATAACCTCCACTTCCATAAATAATATTGACGTCTCTTGCTCCAAAGTTTCTTGAGAAGGTAAGTGTTTTATCATAGTTTTCTGAAGTGATGGATACCGTTAAATCATTTCCATTTACAGAAGCATTAACACCATTTCCACTTGTAATAGAATAATTGCTTAATGTTCCTTTTGAATCTGTTAAAGTAACTGGAGTATTTAGTCCCATTTTGATTGTTTGGTTATTGAATGAAGGTCTTCCTTGAGGTGTACTTCTTAAGTTGTTAATTTCATTCATTTCATTTGAAATATCATATGTTGTCGTTCCATCCATATAGTACGGTTGATACCAATTGCCAGTAACAACTTGCCAGATCATGATTTGAGTAGCTACATAATAGTTTTCACTTTCATGTCCTGGATAAGAATAACCATAATAGTTGATTTCCCAAATAGCCTGTCT
>CAMESA010000094.1 GCA_945935945.1 uncultured Mollicutes bacterium
GATATAGCTTTAAGTTTAATTTTTTTAGAAAGATTTGATTTTGCTAAAAAATCATAAGTTTCTTCAGGAAAATGTATGAAAATTGCTTGAATTAACCACGCTTCAACCATAAAAACATAATATTTTTCATCATTTTTTAACAAATTAAAAATTATTTTTAAGTTTTCTTCTTTTATATATTTAAATAGAATCAAATAACCGTATCGCAT
Organism: uncultured Mollicutes bacterium; assembly: GCA_945935945.1. The sequence goes on from CAMESA010000094.1 coordinate 210, forward strand.
TAAAAATTCTTCTTTTGATTCGATCAATTTCTTAACATAAACTAGTTGTTCTTCAAATTTTTTAAATTCCAAATATTTAAAAGTTGAATCGGTAATTGCCCAAGAGTCGATATGAGAGAAATTTTTCAAAAGAAATTCGTATTGTTTTTCAATATTTTTATTTTGAATTAAGCCTATTGCGATGTAAATATAATTGATTTCGTAATATTTATCTAATTCAAAACTACTTAAATCAATTTCCTTATATTTTTTTATGAGGCGAACAATATCCTCAGTGTATAATCCAAACATTTCAAGCTTAGTATTAATAACTGGTGAGTTTTTCATCGCGACTGAAATTTTTCTAATATCACTAATTTCAGTTAATAAATCATTATATGTCATGACTTAATTTAAGCATATTTATGGAAATATTCGAATAATATTATAAAATAAAGAAAAAAGGAGAAAGTTATGAACGAATACAAAGTCTTTGTTTGTAAACATTGTGGAAAAATAATTGAAGTTTTCCCAAACACACACTGCTGCCCAACAATTTGTTGTGGAGAACCAATGGTTGAATTAAAAGCAAATACAACTGATGCTGCAACTGAAAAACATGTTCCAGCTGTTGAAGTTAATGGCAATACAGTTAATGTCCAAGTTGGAAGTATTGCTCACCCAATGACAGAAGCACATCATATCGCATTTGTTACTTTAATTACTGATAAGTCAGTTATGAGACATGATTTTAATCATACAGACGAACCAGTTGCAACATTTACATTAGGTGCAGATGAAAAACCATTAAAGGTTTACGAGTACTGCAATCTACATGGTTTATGGGTTAAAGAGCTTTAAAAATCTCAAAAACCCTGCAAAACCCCAATATTTTTGCAAAAATCAATCTACTAGAAATGTACTAGATATGTACTAAAAACCTACTAGTTATCCACTAGTAGGTTTTTTTATTCATCTAATTTTATGATTATTCCATTTTCATTATTATAGTCAACAATATATTTTTTACCTGTTTTTAATTCGCCTGATATAATCCTTTTTGCAAGTTCAGTTTCAATATTATGTTGAATATAACGTTTCAAAGGACGTGCGCCAAATTCAGGAGAGTATGCATTTTCTAAGACATAATCTTTGACCGAATCCTTAAAATCAACAACATAGTATTCATTTAATAATCTAGATTTAAGATCGTTTAACATCTTGTCAACTACCTTATATTGAACCTCTTTATTTAGACTATTGAAGTATACAATTTCATCAATTCTATTTAAAAATTCAGGTTTGAATGTTGAATGTAAAATTTGATCAACGTTTTCTTGATGACCACTTAAAATTTCTGAACTTCCAATATTACTTGTCATGATTATGACAGTATTTTTGAAGTCACATAATCTTCCTTGAGCATCAGTCAATCTTCCATCATCCATAATTTGAAGTAAAAGATTTAAAACATCAGGTGCTGCTTTTTCAATTTCATCAAAAAGCACAATTGAATAAGGATTATGTCTAACAGGTTCAGTTAATTGACCACCTTCTTCATAGCCAACATAACCAGGAGCTGCACCAATTAATCTAGAAACACTGTATTTTTCCATATATTCGCTCATATCAATACGTATAATCTTTTGATCTGAATCGAATAATGCTTCGGCAAGGGCTTTTGCAATTTCAGTTTTACCTACACCAGTAGGTCCTAAAAATAAGAAACTTCCAATTGGACGATGTGGATCGTTAATACCTGCTCTTTGTCTAATTATTGCATCACTGATTAACTTGATTGCTTTATCTTGACCAATAACTCTTTTTAAAAGTATCTCATCAAGATTTAAAACTCTTTCTTTTTCACCTTTTGTGATTCTTGAAACAGGAATATTGGTCATTTTTGAAACAATATTAGCGATATTATCTTCTCCAATGTTGTCACTTAAAATATTTCTGTTATTTTCGTTCTTTTCAAGGTAATCTAATCTTGATTTTACATTTGGTATTTCCTTGTATTGAATCTCACTTGCTGTTTTATAATCTCCAGAGTTAAAAGCGTTTTGAAGTTTGAAATTTAAATTATCTAATTTTTCTTTTAATTCTTTTTCTTCTTTAATTTCCGCTTTTTCTTTTTGCCACTCTCTTGTTAATTCTTCTGCTTTTTGGTTGTTTTCATGCAACTCATCTTCAAGTTTTTCAAGTCTTTTTTGGGATTGTTCGTCTTTTTCGAGTTTTAAAGCCATACGTTCAATTTCAAGTTGACGTATTTTTCTGCTAACTTCATCAAGTTCGCTTGGCATTGATTCAATTTCAACTCTTGTTTCAGCGCATGCTTCATCGATTAAATCAATTGCTTTATCAGGCAAAAATCTATTAGGAATATATCTAACGCTGTAATTAACAGCTGCAACAAGTGCATTATCTGAAATATGAACACCATGATGTGATTCAAATCTTGATTTTAAACCTCTAAGAATTGATAATGTGTCTTCTTTAGATGGTTCTAAAACCATAACAGGTTGGAATCTTCTTTCAAGTGCTCTATCTTTTTCAATATATTCTTGATATTCCTTTAAAGTTGTGGCACCAATACAATCAATATCTCCACGAGCGAGCATTGGTTTTAACATATTTGATGCATCAAGTGCGCCTTGTGACCTACCAGCCCCAACAATTAAATGGATTTCATCGATAAAAAGAATAATTTTATGATTACTTTCTTTGATTTTGTTGAGGACAGCTTTTAATCTTTCTTCAAATTCACCTTGATATTTTGCTCCAGCTACAAGAGCACCCATATCGAGTTCGAAAATTTCTTTGTCTTTTAAAGTTTGTGGAACGTCGTTTTTTACAATTCTTTGAGCTAATCCTTCAAGAATTGCAGTTTTACCAACACCTGGTTCGCCAAGCAAAATGACATTATTTTTTGTTTTTCTTGCTAAAATTGTGATGATATTTCGAATTTCATCATCTCTTCCAATAACTGGATCTATTTTATTGCTTTTAACTAATTCGGTAATATTTCTACCAAATTTACTTAAAATATCTTTGTCGTTACTATAATCTTGTGGTCCTTGATAATCCATATAAAAAACCTCCATAATTTAACTAGCACTCTATTAATTCAAGTGCTAATTATATTATAGAGGTATATTTGGCACTGTCAAGTGGCAAGTGCTAATTATTTTGTATTAAAGAAACTATAAGTAACAGAGATTAATTTATTTAACTTTTTGCTCAATTCTTCCATTGGAGTTTGCATGTTACCTTTAATCCATTCTAACAAAATTTGAACACATCCCCCACTTACAAATGAATAAAACATGCTGATGTCTTCGTTTGAATTATTAGCAAAGATTTTTGGGTAAACAAAGGTAACAAATTGATAACCGCATTTGATGACATCATTTAAAAAAGTTTGATCTCTTCCGTTTCTATCAACGATTATATCTACTGTTTCTTTATTAGTTTTTAAAAACATAATAATAGAGTAAACAAAATCAAAATTAGTTAAATTGTCGGTTGAACTACTAAATAAAAGTGGTGCAAGATTAGTTTTAAATTTTTCTAAAAATGCCTCTTGAATCTTGTTTCTTAAATCATATGGATCTTTATAATGTGAATAAAAAGTTCCACGATTTATATTTGCTTTTTGGCATATTTCAGTAACACTGATTTCATCAATTGACTTCTCTTTTAATAAATCAGAAAAAACCCTAGTTACAGCTTCTTTTGTATTTGCTACACGTTTATCAACCTTTGTTAAATCCTTCATAATTAATTCATCCTTACATTCTAAGAATATAAAGTAAAGAGAAAAGAAATTCAACAGATTTTATACAAATGTATGATATCATTAACAAAAACTGGATAGAAGTTCGAAAATTGTACATTATTTTTAAATTATAGAATTTATGTGCAACATTCTATAAATAAAAAATGACAGAGTTATCTCTGCCATCTAAGTGATTTATGTTTGGGGCGAAATATCGGATTCGAACCGATGCATGCTTGGTTCACAGCCAAGTGAGTTAACCCCTTCTCCAATTTCGCCATCTCTACCTAATAAAAATGGTGCCTTCTGCCGGAATCGAACCGCCAACCTACTGATTACAAATCAGTTGCTCTGCCAGTTGAGCTAAGTCGGCATTACTTTTTGGTGGGCGCTATTAGAATCGAACTAACGACCTATTCCGTGTGAAGGAAGCGCTCTCCCGCTGAGCTAAGCGCCCAACTTACTACACATTAATGGTGGGTCTTAATGGACTTGAACCATCGACCTCACCCTTATCAGGGGTGCGCTCTAACCA
>CAMESA010000095.1 GCA_945935945.1 uncultured Mollicutes bacterium
GTTCTATCGATGTTGATTGAAGGCATTGTTGGATAGTCACCAATATCAGTTGCCCAAGCTTTATAACCTGTAGCTGTTGTTGATAAGAAATTGATGAATGCACAAGCTGTGTATGGATATTTTGCATATGGTGAAACTTGTAAATAGTGTTTATACATGAATCCACCAAAACCTTTAATGTGACTTGTTGCTGTTGTTCCATCAGCATTTTCATCACCTAAAGCACAAATTGTGAAGTTTTTCTTTGAAACATCTTTTGTTTCTTGGATTGAAGCGATCTTTGAATAAACAATCCAACCAGCTGTTCCGGCAGCTGTTTTTGATGACATTTGATCACGAGCTTTACCATCATCACCAAAGAATGAAGCGTTTGTTAAGAATCCTTTGATAAATGCATAAGCATATTTTTTCTTTTCGCCTTTATCTTTGTAATCATCAACATTAATTTCTGCTTTTGCATCATTTGTTGAATCTTCATAAGCTGCTTTTAAGACATCACACCATTTATCTTGTGTTAACATGATAAGCCAATCCATATTGACATTTTCATTATTTGGATCCATTGTGACAAGTTTATTTTTAAATTTAGCACCTGTGAAATCCCAAACATTATCAACTGTTGTTTTTCCATCAGCATTGTTAACCATCCATGTCTTCATATTATATTGAAGAGCAAATGGATTTCCGTTTAAATCTTTATTTGTATCATTTGCATCTTTCCATTCTTTTGGAATGTAGTTTACATAATGAGCATAATCAAGGCCTTTCTTTTGAAGTTGGTAACCATCTTGAACTAAGAATGCAGAATATCCATCTTTAACACCAGCATCAAGTTCGCCATTGATTTTTTCATAGACTTGACCATCAACCATTGATTCTTCAGTAATTGACATTTTTTCACATTCTGCATTATATTTTGTGAGTTCAGTTCTGAATGCACTGATAGCTTTTTTGAATCTTGATGATGTTCCGACAAACTTTAATTCGTTTCCGCCAATTTCTTCAGCTGCTTTTTTAAATAAGTCTTCACGGCTAAGTGTCATTGCCTCGTTGACAGCTGAAACTACTCTATCTTCAGGTTGAATTCCACTAGCAGCGCCAGAACACGCAGTAACCGCTGTGGCAGCACTGATAAGTAACGTTGTAGCTAAAAAAGCTTTATTTAATTTACTCATACTAAATTTACCTCCTTAAGTATGATTTTTACTTTCTAATAAAAATATATACTGTAAGCGCTTACAAATCAAGTATATTTTTATTATTTATTTACAATTTATTTACAATTATTATTTGAAAGTCAAAATAAACATTGTTCCGATATCGATTTTTGACTTAACGTCAATGCTAATTTCATAGTATTCACAAATATGTTTTACAATTGCAAGTCCAAGCCCTGTTCCGCCATCCCTTCTACTTCTTGCTTTATCAACACGATAAAATCTCTCGAATATTCTTGATAAATCATCTTCTTTTATTCCGATACCGGAATCTTGAATGATTATCTCTTTTTTACTTGAATTTATCTTAATTGAAATCTTACCATTATCCTTATTATATATAATGGAATTTTCAATAATATTCTTGAATAATTTCTCAAAATCATCATAATTCATATTTAAAATGAAATTTTTGTTTCCACATAATGAAATGTCTAAATTTTTGGCTGATATTTCAAGTTCAAGCGAACTTATGATTTGTTTTATTCCGTTATAGGAATTAATTTTTTCAATTGTTCGTAAATTTTGATTTTCTAAACTTGAAAGCTCGAGCATATCAAAAATGATTTTTTTCATTCTAGTTGCATCACGTAATGATTTATTTAAGGCGTTTTCGACTTCATCTTTATCGTTAATTATTCCTTCTTTTAACATTTCAATATAACCAATAATTGACGTAAGTGGCGTTTTTAATTCATGAGAAGCATTTACAAAAAACTCTTTTTTCATTTCTCGTGAATTATATTCATCAGTTATATCGATCATCAATAAGGAGGCGCCTGGTTTTTCATTTACAGTTGACCATTCATAATTAATTGGATTTATTAAACATTCATAAACCTTGCCTTCAATTTTTTCAATATAATCAAAAGACCTTAAAGTTTGAACAACCATTGACATATTGCCTTCGATTCCTTTTGCAAGCGACATAACTTCAAAAGATTTTCCATAAGCATCGTTTTTTGAAACATTAAAAATCTCACTTGCCTTTTTATTAAACATGATGATTTTATAATTAGAATCAATAACGACAAGACCTTCGCCAAAAGAATCGAGAATAAATTCTATTTTTTGCTCACTTTGTTTTGTCATTTTAAATTGTTCTTCTAATTCCTTTCTTGAATCACGAACAATTAAGGCAAGATTTTTTAAATCTTCTTCATATTCGACAGTTTTTTCTTTTCCAACAATTTTTTGAAGCTTTTTAATTTGGATTTTTAACGGTTTATAGCTTTCATTGAATTGAAAATTTAAAATAATTGCATAAATTATTGAAAAAATTACAATTGCAATAGTTCCAAACACTAAAAAATTAAATGAAAGTTTAATGCTTTCAGATTCTTTAATTCCGAGACGAATGTATAAGTCTTCACCACTAACGTGAATTGTATAGTAATAAAATTTTCCATCAAGCTCGGTGCTTGAAAATGAAATAACATCATATACATCACGCTTCATAGGGTCGTTAAATACGTTTTTCGAGTCATATTTAACGAGATCGTTTCTAATAAAACTTAATCGATATGCATTTCTTTTTGAATATTCTTCAATTAACTTATTTTCATTTCTATCTAATACATATAGATCGTAAACTTGTCTCGTTTCATACACTACATAGCTTTTTAAGCTATTAAGAGATGAACCATAAACAACAGAAAAGCTGATTAAATATAAAAAAATAGCGATTAAAAACGCTAAAAGAAAAGAAAATAGTGTTTTTTTCTTATTCATTAATTATATAGCCAATCCCATAACGAGAATTTATGATAGTTTGATCTTTATCATCAATCTTCTTACGGATAGATTTAATAAGCATTGTTATCGTACGGTTGTTTTCTTTATTTTCATCATTATAAAGTTCAACTGCAATTTCTTTTTTTGAAACTACTCTATTTCTATTTTTAACAAGAAGTGCAAAAACTTTGAATTCAGAGTTCGTTAAATCGATAAAAACACCATTTTTAGTTAATGTTTTATTATCAAAATTAATTACAAAATCTTTAATAATCACGCTTTTCTTTTGATTAAGAAATCTTCTTGCCTTTGCGTTGACTCTTGAAATAAGTTCAAGTAAATCAAATGGCTTTGCGATATAATCATCAGCGCCTAAATCAAGACCATCAATTTTATCAATTGTTAATTTATTTGCACTTACAATAATAATTTGAATATCATCATTGTTTGGATCGTTTCTAAGATATCTTAATAAATCTTTGCCTTGAATTTTAGGAAGCATCATATCAAGAAGAATTAAATTAGGCTTTTCAATTTTAAAAGCATCCAAAAATGATTCTCCATCTGAAAAAGATTTTACTTTGTAACCTTGCTTTTCTAAAGTTGCCTTAATGATGTAAGAAATATCTTCATCATCCTCAATCGAATATATTAAATAATTATTCATCTGTACTTCCTATTTAATATTATAAATATTTAGAAATAAATTTTAACAATTTTTATATTTTATTTACATTTTAGTTAAAATTAGATGTAATTTTCCTTTAATTGTAACTTCAGAGTTAGCGCATAAAAAGAATTAATCGTATAGTTTAGCATCGTATTCACCAACCTTACCATCGCCTTTTACTACAACTATATTAATAAAACTTTTCTCATCACTTTTAATAGTTTTTTCACCATCAATTTCAGTTAAAATTGAAGTAAAATATTTGGTTTTTGCAAGGATTTTTGGATTTTTATCCTCAATCTCATACTTATTTAAATCGATAACTTTTAAAGCTTTTTCGATGTGCAGTTCTCTTTTATTTCCATTTTTATCAACTCGATCATAATCATAAACACGATATGTTAAATTTGAATTTTCCTGAATTTCAATAAGAGTTATACCTTTACCAATCGCATGAAGTGTTCCACTTTTAACAAAATATGTTTCGCCATCATTAACATTATATGCGTTCATATATTTTAAGATTGTTCCTTCATTGATTGCTTTTTCAATCTCATCTTTTGAATAATTATCATTCAACCCTAAATATAATTTTGCATCTTTTTCGTGAGATAAAATGTGCCAAACTTCAGTTTTTCCAAATGAATTTTCATTTTTTAAAGCATATTCATCACTTGGATGAACTTGAACACTTAAATCACCTTTTGAATCAATTATTTTTATTAACACTGGGAAAAATGGAAATTCATTAATTTTTGTACCAATTTCTGCTTTTGAAAGTACATCTTTTAATAATTTTCCATGATTTTTGCTTGAATCAATGATGCTTGGGCCATCATCATGAAAAGAAAGCACCCAAGATTCAGCAATCTTGTCGCTT
>CAMESA010000096.1 GCA_945935945.1 uncultured Mollicutes bacterium
CATTCGTTAAAGATATTTTCTTAAGCAACATTATGGTTAACAGATATGGTTGCCCTGAAGATATTGGTCATCTCTGCGTTTATTTAGCTAGCGATGAAAGTGCATATGTTACTGGACAAGTTATGACTGTTGATGGTGGATTAAATTCACACGTTCCAACAGTTGCTCAATTCAAATCTTTAAATAAAAGAACTTGGTAATATAAAACAAAATTTATAGCACCAGAAATGGTGCTTTTTTTAAAAAAGTGTCCTAAACTGACACTTTTTTAAAAAAATCTAATTAATAATTAAAAATTTTATAGCAATATTTACTAATACTTATGAAAGTTTACTATCTCGATAATATAAATGAATTCTCAATTAATATATCAAATTTATCTCTTGTCCTTGGACTTTTTGATGGTATACATATTGGGCATGCTCAACTAATTTCATTTGCTAGATCTAATACGCCAAATAAATCTTTAGGTCTATTAACTTTTGATAGGACTCTAAAAGATAATGAAGGTGTTCTTATTAATGAATATGATAAAGAAAAAAGATTTGAAGAATTAGGTGTTGATCATTTATTTGTTATTAAGGCCGATGATGAATTCAAAAAAACACCATATGAAAAATTTGTTGATTGTTTAATTAACAATTTTCATCCTAAAAAAATATTTTGTGGACCTGATTTTAGATATGGATATTTAGCAAAAGGTGATGTTGATTATCTAAAAATGAGATTCTCTTCAGTTTATGTTTTAGATTTTATTAAAGATTTTAATGAAAATAAAATTGCTAGTTCAACAATTAAAAAGTTAATAAGAGATGGCGAGGTCAAAGAAGCTAATATTTTTTTAGGAAGACCATACAAAATTAGAGGAAAAGTGATTCATGGCAAGGAGAATGGCAGGAAAATAGGTTTTAAAACTGCTAATATTTTGCCTGAAGTTGAATACGTAATGCCTAAAAGAGGAGTTTATTTCACAAAAACAGAAGTAGATGGGATACTTTATAATTCAATTACGAATATTGGAATTCATCCTTCAATCTCTCCACTTAAACAAATCTTAATCGAAACTCATATTTTTGATTTTGATTTTGATATTTATGATGAAAATATTTCTGTTTATTTTTACGAATTTGAAAGAGATGAAAAAACTTTTGCTTCTTTAGACGAATTAAAAGAGCAAATTAACCTCGATAAATCAAATGCAAAAAAATATTTCCGCTAGGTTCATTTTTCTACAAAAATCGATTACTTTTTCCTTGATTTATCGATAAGTTTTCAATAAAATTTTACTTGTACTTTAGACATTGCTTTCGTTTTCCCTAACGATTTGCGTTGTTTAAAGCGAATTTATATTGAAGGGAGAAAAAATATGGCATTAGAAAAGAATGTTAAAGCTGATCTTGTCAAACAATTTGGAAAAGATGTTAAAGATACAGGTTCAGTTCAAGTCCAAGTCGCAATCTTAACTAAGAGAATTCAAGCATTAACTGCTCACCTCAAAGCTAATGATAAAGACCATGTAGCAAGAAGAAGTTTACTTATTCTTGTTGGACAAAGAAAATCACTCTTAAGCTATCTTGAAAGAAATAATCGTGATGCTTACATCAAATTAATTCAAGAATTAGGATTAAGAAAATAATCATTCACTTTAAATTGTTAAGACCTTATAATAATATAAGGTCTTATTTTTTTATGAAAAAGGTAAACGCGTATTCGCCAATCAAATATTTTAAAAAAGAGATGATTTTTGGGCCTCTTTTTAAAATGTTAGAAGTTGTTTTTGAGCTTCTAGTGCCGTATTTGATGTCATATATTATTGATGATGGGATTAATTTTGCGCTAGATACAGGTGATTTTAGTAAAATCTATATCCCAGGATTAATAATTTTTGGATTTGCTGTATTAGGACTTCTTTCAACTTTAGTTTGTCAATATTTTGCTAGTGTAGCCTCACAAGGCTATGGTACTAAATTAAGAAACCAGTTATTTAAAAAAATAACTCATTTATCATTATCTGATATAGAAATAATTGGTAAAGGTAATTTAAATACCATAATTTCTAATGATGTAAATCGTCTTCAAGTTAGCGTTGCTATGATGATTCGCCTTGTTTTGAGGGCACCTGCTTTAATCATTGGATCTTTGATTTGCGCATTTTTTATTGATACTAAAATTTCTTTGATATTTTTAGTTGTAGTTATTTCGATTTCTATTATTTTATTTTTAATAATTTTTAACTCCTCAAAAAAAATAATTGAAGTTCAAAAAGAAACTGACAGCTTAGTAATGCAAGCAAACGATTCTTTAAGCGGTATGAGAGTTGTTAAAGCATTTAATAATGAAGAAAAAGAGATAAATAATTTTAAGAAAAAAACAAATCAATTTTTTATTAAGATGAAGAGTGTAAATATCATAAACGCTTTGACCAGTCCTTTGACTTCACTTATTATTAATTTTGCTATCGCGTTTGTTATTTATTTCTCAAGTAGTTCGATTATTGATCAAACTGGGATTACTAAAGGTGAACTTTCTAGTTTAATTTCATATTTAAATCAGATATTACTTGCTTTAATTGTTGTATCAAATTTAGTTGTGATTTTTACAAGAGCTTTTGCTAGTAAAAAAAGAGTCGAAGAAATATTAAATATTCCAGATTTTGTTCATGATAAAAATGAAATAAAGAAAATTGATTTAGAAGATAACCAAAATATTTTAGATTTTAAAAATGTGTCCTTTAAGTACGAGGAAAAAGATAATGATGTTATAAAAAATATAAATTTTGAAATAAAAAAAGGTGAAAAAGTAGGTATAATTGGCGGAACTGGTAGCGGAAAAACCACATTAATTAAATTAATCGAAAGGTTTTTTACAAGAACTAGTGGAGTCATATTATATAAAGGAAAAGATATTAACCAGTACAATATCACAAATCTTAGAAACGAAATCTCTTTAGTTAGCCAAAAAGCTTCACTTTTTAAAGGTACAATTAGATCAAATTTAGAAATGGGCAAAAAAGATGCTACCATTGAAGAAATGGAAGAATCATTAAAAATGTCTTGTGCTTATGAATTTGTTAAAAAATATGATGATTATTTAGATCATAAAGTTGAAGAAGGCGGAAAAAATTTCAGTGGTGGACAAAAACAAAGGTTATCTATTGCAAGATCACTTATTAAAGATTCTGAAATTTTAATTCTTGATGATTCAACAAGCGCTCTTGACTATCTAACTGAAAAATTACTTAAAGAAAATATAAACAAAATGGAGGATAAAACAGTAATTATCGTTGCTCAGAGGGTTTCAACTGTCAAAAACTGCGATAAAATCATCGTTATGTATCATGGATCAATTGAGTCCATTGGAACCCACGAAGAATTATTAGCTAATTCAAAAGTTTACAAAGAGATTTATGATTCTCAATATCAAAAGTAATTATGAACGAGATTAAATTTTTGCTTAAATATGTTAGAAAAAATAAGGTAAAAATGATTTTATCTTTATTTTGTGCGATGATTTTTGTTTCAGCTTTATGTTTAATACCTCTATTTTGTGGTAAAACCGTTGACCAAATTGATAAAGTATTGAAATTAGAGTTTGCATCGTTAAATGATTCGCAATTTTATTTTTATTTAATTGGGTTATTTATCCTGATTATTTTATCGGTATCATTTCAATTTATATTTGATTATTTAGTCAATGTCAGCGTTGAAAAGCTTTCAAAAGAATTAAAAGATGATATTTTTGATAAGTTAAATAGATTACCAATTTCTTACATCGACACACATAGTCATGGAAATTTGGTTAGTCTTGTTTTAAATGATACTGAAAATGTGAATAATGCTTTAGTTAGTTCATTTAAACAATTATATCAAGGATCAATCCAAGTTATATTAACCTTGATTGTAATGTTTTCACTAAATTGGATGCTCGCTTTAGTAGTAACATTTTTAACTCCATTATCTTTCTTTGTTAGTTTTACTATAGCGAAAGGAAATAGTAAATATTTTAAACAACAAGCAAAGATAGTTGGCGAATTAAGTGGCATTGCCATGGAAACTTTTAATAATATCGACATTATTAAGTCGTTTAATTATGAAGAAAAATCCTTTGATGGATATAAAGAATTAAACGATGAACTTTATAAATGTGGTCAAAAAGCTCAATTTATGTCTGGATTAATAAATCCATTCACAAGATTAATCAATTATACAGTATATGCAACTGTTGGAATTATTGCTGCTGTTCTTTCTGTTTTATCTACTTCCACAGATAACATTTTATTTGGAGCAAGTTGTACTGTTGGTACAATTATTACCTTTGTCCAATACTCAAATCAATTTGCAAAACCTTTCAATGAAATTAGCAGTTGTTTTAGTGAAATACAAAGTGGTTTAAGTTCTTTATCAAGGATATATAAACTATTTTTAGAAAAAGACGATATTGACGAAGGTAAA
>CAMESA010000097.1 GCA_945935945.1 uncultured Mollicutes bacterium
TGATACAAGTATTGTTGGTTGGGAAGAAGATTTAAATATGGCTGCTGATGAGTATGTTCCATCTCAAATTGAAGCACTAAATTATGTTAATAAAATCCTTGAAAATGATGAGAAAGATCTAGTAATTTTGGGTCATTCTAAAGGTGGCAATCTAGCATATTATTCATTTTTTAAAACAAGTGAAGAGAACAAAAAACGCATCAAAAAAGTTTATAATTTTGATGGCCCTGGTTTTAGAAATGACACCTTTGATTATCAAAAATATTCAAAAAACCTTGCAAAAGTCGTACCAAATGATGATATTGTTGGAATTTTGTTTGATACGTCTGGCAATTATAAGATTGCAAAATCAAATTCAGTTAATGTCTTTGCTCATGATTTATCATCGTGGATTTTAGATGAAGAAAACGATTTTAAAACAATAAAATATGTTAAAAAATTGACGCCTTCAAGCGAGGCTCTTAAGATCAGTTTTAATTCATGGATTAACACTTTAAACAATGACGAAATTAAAGAAATTACAATTTTAATTTTTAAAATATTTTATTCGAACAACCAACGTAATATAATGAATTTAAGAGTTGATTTAATAAAATCAGCGAAAGTTTATTTTTCAACATTAACTAATGAAGATAAAAAAGTTAGAAATGATTTCTCAAGAAAAATTTCAGAATTCATAAAGCTTTACTTTTCTAATTTATTTGATTTGAAAAAGGCGCATATATTTTTGAGGCGAAAATGATAATATGGAAAAATATGTTTTAGCAATTGATCAAGGCACAACATCAACAAGAGCAATGCTTTTTAATCATGAAGGCGAAGTAAAATTTAAAGCTCAACAAGAAGTTGAGTGCCTTTATCCACATGATGGTTGGGTTGAACAAGATGCATTTGATTTATATTTAAGTGTTTTAAATGTCATAAACGATGTACTTTTAAAAAATAATTTAACTTATGATAATATTGATTCGATCGGAATTACGAATCAAAGAGAAACAACTATTGTTTGGGATAAAAATACTGGAATGCCAGTTTATAATGCAATTGTCTGGCAATCAAGACAATCAAATTCTATCTGTGAAGAGTGGAAAAAATATGAAAATCAGGTTCATCAAAAGACTGGACTAATTATGAATCCATATTTTAGCGCTTCTAAAATTAGATTTATTCTTGATACGATTCCAGATGGTCAAAAAAGAGCTGAAAACGGAGAATTATTATTCGGAAATGTCGATACATGGATAATGTATAAACTTTCAAATGGTGAAATTTATAAAACTGATGTTACAAACGCTTCAAGAAGCATGTTTTTTAATATTTACACGCTCTCATATGATGATGAATTGCTAAAATTATTCAACATCCCAGCTTGTATGCTTCCAGAAGTTTCGGAATCAAGCAGTTTTTTTGGTTATGCAAAAGCTTTAAAAGAAGATTTAAAGATTTGTGGCGTTGCTGGAGATCAACAAGCTGCATTATTTGGTCAAAATTGTTTTAAATCTGGCGAAAGCAAAAATACTTATGGAACTGGTTGCTTCATGTTAATGAATATTGGTGAAAAACCATTAATTAGTGACACCGGATTGATTACAACTGTTGCATGGAAGATTGGTGACAAAGTTACATATGCTCTAGAAGGAAGTGTTTTTATTGGTGGCGCATCAATTCAATGGCTTAGAGATGAGATGAGAATGATAAAAGATGCTAAAGAAAGCGAAAGTTATTCTCGAAAAGTAAGTTCAACTCGAGGTGTAGTTGTCGTTCCTGCTTTTGTTGGTTTGGGTGCTCCATATTGGGATAATGAATGTAGAGGCGCTGTCTTTGGTTTAACTAGAGCAACAAAAAAAGAGCATTTCATTCGCGCAACTCTTGAATCTATTGCTTTACAAACAAAAGATGTCATAAAAACAATGGAAAAAGAGACAAATATTCACATTTCGACATTAAAAGTAGATGGTGGAGCAACAGCAAATAGTTACTTAATGCAATATCAAAGTGATATTTTATCAAGCGAAGTCCTTTTACCAAATTGTTTAGAAACAACAGCTCTTGGTGCTGCTTATCTTGCAGGACTACAAACAGGATTTTGGAAAGATCTAGAAGATATTAAATCAGTTCATAAATATCAACGATTATATAAACCAAATATGAAAAAATCTGAGATTAAAATTATTGATAAAAGATGGAAAACAGCAATAAAAGCAACAAGAATGTTTAAATAATATGGATAAATCTGATATATGTTTCGATAACATTTGCAGATTAAAAAGAAATTATTACAAAAAATTTTTAACGAAAAGGTATAATCGAAAACTAAATAAAACTATTTACAATTTTCATAATGATGAAATAAATCATTTTATTAATAATCTAAGTTTTTCGGGTAAACTTCATGTTAATGAAGGATATAAAATACAAAAATATATAAATTTCTATTTTGATTATATTGTTGAAGTTAACAATTTTTATTTTGGAATTGTTGCTTTTGATGACATTTTCTCAGATTATGATTATTTAATTAACAATTATAATCCAATTCGCAAATCTATGTTTGAAGATGGAAAGTTTTTAGCTGGTATAATAATTGTAGATTTAACACTAAAAAGAACTGGTGTGATAAACAACAAAGTAGAATATTCTTTAATTTATGAATACGAAATTAAAGAGCATATCATACATATTTTTGGAAATTTTTTTAAAGATTTTTTCAAAAACAAAGTGTCTTCGATTTACGATATATCAAGGCTTGCCTAAATTAAAAAAGTGCAATTTTTGCGTATTTAGAAATACGTGTAAAAATAACAAATCATGATCGAATTATTTTTAGAAAAGGTCATAAAAATATATTTTGAAATTGCTTCAAAAAAGCAGAAATCGAGAAAAATACTTGAGTTCTGCAGGGTTTTTGGAAATTTTCAGTTACTTTTTCAGTTTGTAAAAGACAATAAAATATATGATGACAAGATAGAAATTTTTGGATTTTTACCAATTTTTATAGATGATTTTTATTACTGTTTTATGTACTTATTAAAACTATTTAATAAG
The DNA here is from genome assembly GCA_945935945.1 of uncultured Mollicutes bacterium. Next base: position 3,046 of record CAMESA010000097.1, read on the forward strand.
GAAATAATGAAGATAAAAAATGAAGATTTACGTAACTTTTATAATAAAGAATTGAAGATTCTTGTACGTGACGTGAATAAACTTAATTTTAAGGATTTTAAAAAACATCTAATTCAAAAAGGTAGCGTTAAGAACAGAGATGAATATAGGGTTATTAGAATAATTCATAAAATGAAATCAATTTTAGCTCGAATTGATCTTAATGGTAGTTTTGGCCTTGTGTATGAAGCAGCCACAGCAGTTTTAAAATTTTCTAGAGGAATAAAATATAAAATTGATGTTAGGCAGCCAAAAATTAAACTTAGTCCAGTTGAAATATTGCTAGATTCCTTAAGTTATGAAGAAGCAGGAAGGAGAGCCAACAATAAACAAGGTGTATTTTTCACGACAAAAGACAAAATTACAATATTAACAGACGAAAAAAGAAGTATTCCAATCAAAAATTACGCTGTTACGTTTTTGATTATTCGAATCTTAAATTTAAAAATCTTCTTAGATAAGAAAAGAAAAACACTAGTAAAAGCTAGCTATTCATTTTTTGAATTTGCATGTAATTTTGATATGAAAAGTTTAGAACATTTAATTAAAAAAATGAGCCTTAGAAATATACCTAAAATTTTATATTCAATTTTTATTGAAAATAAATTAATTGATGTAGTAAATGAAAATCAAGAACTAGAAAAAGATTTTCTAATGGCTTTAATTCAAGCATTAGAAAGAACAAATATTACCTCATTTGACGATTTAATTAATCTTTTACTGATGTTAGATATGCCATTTATTGAGCAAAAAAGGGTGGATAATTCTTATAATTCCTATCCTTATTATATATATAAGGAAAAACCAACTTTTAAAGAAGCTTATTTACTCAATGTTGATGTGTCCATGAGGTATATTTACAATCATCTTCTTTATAGACCAAACATTGGTCCATTGATTTCATTTGATGCTTTTAAAGGATTTAAAAAATTTAACCCCTTATTAAATTACGATTATAATGACTTTGAATATTTTGTTACATGTTTAAAATATACATTTATTTCTTGGTTACTCGAAAACAACATTAAAGTTTATACTGTTGATCAACCAATAATCACGAAAAGATGGACTGCTCTTCATGCAAAAGACAATATTTGAGGCGTATGTTTAATCATGAATATTTGTAAAAAAATTTTTAAAAAAATACTTGCTTTACGTTTCGCTTTATGACTATAATATTCGAGTTGCAATTAACAGACTTCAAGCTTTATTAAGATGTTCTAAAAATCTTAAAATAAAGTTTGAAAAATAGTTGACAACGGTTATATCACTTTGATATACTAATTAAGCACTTGTTGAGGTATTAAAATCTCATTAAATTTGATAGAATCAAATGAGTGCAAGAGATCTTTGAAA
>CAMESA010000098.1 GCA_945935945.1 uncultured Mollicutes bacterium
CTCAGACAAGACTTATTATGTTGGTTTTGACGCTGCAGGTGGTGGAGCTGTCCAAGGAAAATTAATTACAGATTACTTAAAAACTGCTGATTTAACTAAACTTGATAGAAATAATGATGGAAAAATCGGATATGTTTTATGTATTGGTGACGTTGGCCATAACGATTCAAAAGCTAGAACTCAAGGTATTAGAGAAGCTTTAGGAACATGGAATGGCGACACAAACCCAACAACAAGAAAAGAAGGAAAAGTAAAAGTTGGTGATAAAGAAGCTCCTGTAGTTGAACTCGATGCAAAAGCTATGACAGGTAATGATGGTTCAACTTGGAATGCTACAGCTGCTACAGAAGCTATGGGTACATGGGCAACTCAATATGGAGATCAAATTGACTTGGTCATTTCAAATAATGATGGTATGGCAATGGGTTGTTTACAAGCTTCAAACTATCCAACAGGTGTCCCAATCTTTGGTTATGATGCAAACTATGATGCAGTTGCTGCAATCGGCCAAGGAAAATTAACAGGTACTGTTTCTCAAAACGTTGATGCTCAAGCTACAGCAACTCTCCAAGTTATTAGAAACTTACTTGATGGAAAAGATCCAGTTAAATACGGTATCACAGAAGCTACAGCTGATGGTTCAAAAATTAGCGCTGAACTCGAATATAGAGCAGAAACTAAAGCTTTATTAGCTAAAAACAGTGCAGTCACAAAAGCTAATTACCAACAATATGCTGAAGGTGGAAGAGATACAGGTATCAAACAATCAACAGCTGAGAAGAAAAAGGTTTTATTAACAATCTACAATTCAGCAGATAATTTCTTATCATCATCATATGTTCCAGCATTAAAATATTATGCTCCATTATTAAACATTGACTTAAATATTGTCCAAGGTGATGGTCAAAATGAAGCTTCATGTTTAGATAAATTTACAAATCTTGATCAATATGATGGCTACGCTGTCAACATGGTCAAAACAAATTCAGGATCTAACTATACAGATAAATTAAAATATTAATTTTTAAAGTAAGTTGAATTATCGTCTATCAAAGGAGGAATCTCCTTTGATAGACTTTTTAGAGGAGACACATATGAGTGGTGAAGTAGTACTTAAAATAGAAGGATTATCAAAATCATTCGGGAAAAATAAAGTATTAAACAACATCAACCTTCAAGTTAAAAAAGGAACCGTCATGGGACTCATGGGTGAAAATGGTGCAGGAAAGTCTACAATGATGAAATGCCTATTTGGAATCTATGCAAAAGATGATGGTAATTTTTATTTAGAAGGTAATCCAATCGACTTTACGAGTCCAAAAGACGCTTTAGAAAATGGTGTTGCAATGGTCCACCAAGAATTAAATCAATGTCTTGAAAGAACTGTTGCTGATAATTTATTTCTTGGTAGATATCCTACAAAATATGGCCTAATTAATGAAAAAAAGATGCAAGAAGAATCGACTAAGCTCTTTAATTCATTAAATATGACTGTAAACCCTAAAACTGTTATGAAAACAATGTCTGTTTCAAATAGACAAATGGTTGAAATTGCTAAAGCAGTTTCCTATGATTCTAAAATTATTGTTTTAGATGAACCTACATCTTCATTAACAGAAAGAGAAGTAAAAAAATTATTTAAAATAGTAAATGATCTTAAGGCAAAAGGCGTTTCATTTATCTACATTTCACATAAAATGGATGAGATTTTTGAAATTTGTGATGAAGTTTCAGTCCTTCGTGATGGCGAAATGATTTTAACTAAATCAACTAAAGAAACTAATATGAATGAACTTATAAGTGCAATGGTTGGTAGAAGTTTAAATCAAAGATTCCCAGAAATTGATAATAAGCCTGGCGAAACAATCTTAAAAATCTCTAACTTAAACACAAAATATGCTCCTAATTTAAAAGAGATAAATCTTGAAATTAAAAAAGGAGAAATTTTTGGTTTATATGGATTAGTTGGTGCTGGAAGAAGCGAACTTTTAGAAACAATTTTCGGATTAAGAACAATTTCTAGCGGTGAAATTGTTTATAACGGAAGAAAAGTTAGATTTGAAAGCCCAGTCGAAGCTATGTCATATGGATTTGCTTTCGTTACAGAAGAAAGAAAATTCAATGGTATGTTCGCTAAAGAAACCCTTAAGTTTAATACATGTATAACTAACTTAAATAAATACAAGAATGCAGGCATTATTTCAAATACTAAAATGAAAGATGCTACAAATTTTGAAATTAAAAATATGCATGTTAGAACAACTGGAGCTGAAGAACTTATCTCTTCACTTAGCGGTGGTAATCAACAAAAGGTTATTATTGGGAAATGGTTAGAGAGAAATCCAGATGTTTTACTTTTAGACGAACCAACTCGTGGTATTGATGTTGGTGCTAAATATGAAATTTACCAATTAATTTTAAGAATGGCAAAAGAAGGAAAAACAATTATTGTTGTTTCTTCAGAAATGCCTGAAATTCTTGGTATTACAAATCGTATTGCAGTAATGTCTAACAATCAAATTAGTGGAGTAGTTGATACAAAATCAACAAACCAAGAAGAACTACTTAGACTAAGCGCTGCGTACTTATAATAATTGCGAGGTTTAATATGGAAGAGAAAAATTTAGATAAACATTTCTTGTTTGATAATAATGAAATTCAAAACCTTGAATCAAAGTTAGTTGAACTTAGATTAAATGGTCAAACAAAAATTTCTCAATTAAAAGACGAGATTGACATTGTTAAAACAAATAAATTTTCTGATAAAAATCAGAAAAGAGAAGAAATTTCTAGCTTAAAAGCTCAACTTGCTGAAGCTAGAAATGACAAGAAAGCTCATTCTGAAGAAATTAAAACTACAGTCAAAGAAGCATTAAAAATTACAAATGATGCTTTTAAAACAGAATATTCTTCAGTTAAAGAAGAGCAAGATTTCGTAATTAAAAACGCAAAAGCTGAGTATAAAGCTTCTGTTGAACAAATTAAGGCAGATCATAAAGAAAAAATAGCTATTATTAAGAGTAATTTTGCTGAAAAGATTAATGGCGAAACTGATGCAGAAAAGAAAAAAGAAATAAAAGCTGAAAGAGATTATGAATTAAAAAGTGAAAAAATCTCTTATTCTACTGCACTTTATGAAGCAAAAAGACATTTTGATGGAATTCATCAAGGCGCTAAGGATACAAAATTCAATGTTTTCCAAGACACTCAAACTGTTAGAAACAGAATTAGAGGTGGAAAGAATTCAATTTTAGAAAATTTTGAATTTAAAGCTAGAAATTATGTTTATTCATTTGTTCCTAGTAAGTTCTTCTTAAATAATGGTTTATATTTAGTCATTATTGCATTCTTTATCATTGCAGTAATTATGGCTCCAATCATGGGAAAAGGTCAACTTTTAACTTTGCCTAACATTCTTACAATTTTAGAACAATCATCAACAAGAATGTTCTATGCTCTTGGTGTTGCTGGATTAATTCTTTTAGCAGGAACTGATCTTTCTGTTGGTAGAATGGTTGCTTTAGGAAGTTTAACTACAGCTGTTTTATTACATGATGGAGCAAATATCATTAAATTCTTTGGAATGGATCCTTGGAACTTTAATTCAATTCCAATTGGAGTAAGAGTTGTTATTGCTCTTCTTTTATCGTGTGTCCTCACAACTGCATTCTCTTGTATTGCTGGTTTCTTTACAGCAAAGTTTAAAATGCATCCATTCGTTACAACATTATCAACTCAATTAATCATTTATGGTTTATTATTCTATGCAACAAGTGGTGTTTCTGCTGGTAATATTGATTCATCAATCAAAGATTTAATCGGTGGAAGAATCGATATGGGAGGATTTGGTTTCCCTAAATTAATTTTCTACGCAGTTATTGCTATTATTGCAGCCTGGTTTATTTGGAATAAGACTAAATTTGGTAAGAATATGTACGCTGTTGGTGGAAATTCAGAAGCAGCCGCAGTCAGTGGTATAAATGTTTTCTGGGTAACAATGGGCGTCTTCATTATGGCTGGTATTTTCTATGGTTGTGGATCTTTCCTTGAAGCATTTAGAGCAAACGCTAGTGCTGGAACAGGACAAGGTTTTGAACTTGATGCTATTGCAGCTTGTGTTGTTGGCGGCATTTCCTTCTCTGGTGGTATTGGTAAGATTAAAGGTGCAGTCATTGGTGTCATTATCTTTACTGGTTTAACATATGTCTTATCATTCCTTGGTATTGATACCAACTTACAATTCGTCTTTAAAGGCGTAATTATTATGGCAGCTGTCGCTTTAGATAGTGCAAAATACCTTAAAAAGAAATAATATTTAACTTCAAAAAATATTGATAAAAAGAGGATTTTTTAGAAACATATAATTCTAATTAATCCTCTTTTATTTTGCTACAAAATATGATCAAGCAATTACAAGATACACAAAATGAAATGC
>CAMESA010000099.1 GCA_945935945.1 uncultured Mollicutes bacterium
GTCTTAATCTATAATTAGGTAATTCAATATCTTTTACTGCCATAAATTCTCCAAGCATAAATAGTTTACTCTAGATTTAAAAATTTTGATATAAAAAGAAATAAATAGTGTCGTTTCTCTTTTTCAAAGCAAAATTTTACCTTGTAAAGGTATGGCTTTTTTGATAATATTATTTAGCAACGGAGAAGTACCCAAGTGGCTGAAGGGGACGGTTTGCTAAACCGTTAGTAGGGGTTACCCTAGCGTGAGTTCAAATCTCATCTTCTCCGCCATTAAAATTAAAGATTGTTCGATTAGTTCGAACTTTTTTTATTGTTAATTTTTCTATACAAATCGTAAAGTATGCGTCAAAAAATCCAGGTTCGAACAAGTATAAAATAAGAAAAGGATTGATTATAATCGAATTTTCCTCGGCAAGAGATTTTCTAGTTCTTTATCGCTAGGCATTGCTTCTATTTTATATATAAGAGTTGCTAAATATTTTCTAGCATCTATTCCGTTTGCTAGTGCTGTGTAAGCGTAAAACCCGTTGTTCAATAATTTTAAAAAGGCAGAATAAAACTATGCTTTTTAGAAAAATTTCAAGTTTGTTCAACGAATTTTTAAATGATAATAATGCAAAATACTAAATTACGCAATGTAGAAATTGATGTATTTAATAAAAAACGCAACATAAAATATTTTTATGACGTTAATGTATCACCTAATGAAGATGCTGTTTGGCTCTCTAAAGATGATATGTCAATTCTATTTCAAAGAGATAGATCAGTAATATCAAGGCATATCGCTAACATATACAAAGAGGGAGAATTGGAAGAAAAAAGTACGTGTGCAAAAAATGCACACGTTACATCGTTTAAGAGACAAAGAGAATATGAAAATTATCTCTACAATCTTGATGTAATCATTTCTGCAGGATATAGAGTCAAATCCAAAAATGGCATTATATTTAGAAGATGGACAAACCGTATTTTAAAAGAATATTTACTCAAAGGTTATGCCATCAACGAAAAAAGAACTTTAATCACTAATGAGAACTACGTGAACCTTATAAACAAAGTTGAATCGATTGATAAACGTCTGACCAATTTAGAAACAGTAAATATAGAAAAAGAGAAAATATTCTACGATGGAGAGTTTTTTGATGCTAAACCGTAATATTATCTAATTTTTTGCTATTGACTTAAATTGAAAATCGACTAAAATGGAATTGTATTCCAAAAAGGACGTAAATGATAATGTACATTAATAGAACAATTGAAAAAACAATAAAAATGATGGCAAATGAATTTCCTGTAATTGTAATTTCAGGAGCAAGACAAGTTGGTAAATCGACAATGTTACAAATGATTAAAGAAGAAAATATGAATTATGTAACTTTAGATGATTTAGATGCTAGAAATTTAGCATTATCTGATCCTAAATATTTTTTAGAACAATACTCTTATCCATTGTTAATTGATGAAATACAATATGCCCCAAATTTGTTGTCGTATATCAAAATGATTGTTGATGAAGAAAAGTTTAAGGCATTAAAAAATAATACTAAATTAAAATCCTTATTCTGGTTAACTGGATCACAGCAATTTGCAGTTATGAAAGGTGTTAGTGAATCTTTATCTGGTAGAGTTGGGGTGTTAAGTTTATATTCATTATCTAATGCAGAAATTAATGGAAACGAAGGAACATTATTTGTTCCAAAAATAGATGTATTAAAAAATAAATCAAATATAGAAGCTTGTGATTCAAAAGAAATATTTATAAAAATATTTACTGGCGGGATGCCAAGCATTGTTACAAAAACAATTGAAAGAAATAATTATTTTTCATCATATATAAACACATACATTGAAAGAGATGTTAAACAATTATTGAATGTGGGCAAAACGATAGAATTCTATAATTTCATGCAATATATCGCAGTAAGAACAGCACAAGAACTAAACTATTCAACTATTGCTAATGAAATTGGTGTAGATTCAAAAACAATTAAAAGCTGGATAAGTATTTTAGAATCATCAGGTATTATTTATTTACTTCAACCATTTTCAAGCAACTTATCAAATAGAATCATAAAATCGCCAAAATTATATTTTATGGATACTGGATTATGTTCATATTTAGCAAAATATCCAAATCCAGAAACATTAGAAATTGGCGCTTTATCTGGAGCTATATTTGAAACATTTGTGGTCAGTGAAATAATTAAGAATATGACCAGTCATGGTTTAGACCCAAAAATGAATTTATATTATTATAGAGATAAAGATCAAAAAGAAGTTGATCTATTATATATAGAAGGAGACACTATATATCCAATAGAAATAAAAAAAGGCATAAGTCCAAGCAATCCAGACAAGAATTTTTCAGTACTGAATAAATTTTCAAATAAAATCGCAACAGGTTTAGTCATTTGTATGACAAATAAACTACAGCCAATAAATAGAAACTGTTGGTTATGTCCAGTAAGTATAATATGAAAATGATATACAAATAAAAAAGTCGAAAAAAAATATCGAAATATTTTTTTAGAACAATAAGTCAAAAAAATATATATTTTTGCACTTTTTTCAATTAAAATTTATAACTATATATTTAACTAATTTTTATAAATAACTATCGTCGAAATTTATAACCGGAATATATTTATCACTTTCACTTTTTAATGCATCTTGAATTGATTTTGAGATTTGGATTTTTTCAAGTTTTACATCGCTTGGAACAACAACATCAAAAATTACATTAGTGTGTGATGGTCCACTAACTATTCTTAAATCATGAAAAGATAATTCTTTATTTAAATTATTTAATGTCTTTTGAATTAAATCATGTATAACTGGAATTTCTTTTGATTTTGTATCAACAGGATCCATGTGAATTGTTAGTTGTGTTTTGTATTTATTTCCAATTTCTTTTTCGATATTATCAATCGCATCATGAATTGTAAAAATATCGCCATAGCCATCAACTTCGACATGTAAAGAGATAAAAAATTTAGTTGGACCATAATTATGAACCATTACATCGTGTACATCTAAACAAATTGGGTTCATTTTTATATCATGAATGATATTTTCAATCATGTCTTTATCAGGAGCACCACCAATTAAAGGTGAGGCTGTTTCTTTTACCATTTTAATACCGGTATAAAGGATAAATAGAGCAACAATTATTGACATCGTAGCATCAAGAAACCATAAATCATTAAAGAAATATTGAATAATCGATGCGACAAGAACAATAAAAGTAGATATGCAATCGTTAAATGAGTCCCACATTAAAGCAACAATTGAAACACTATTTATTGCTTTTCCAATTCCACGATATAAAAATCCAAGGATAAATTTTAATAAAATTGAACTTCCTAAAATTATAAATGACCAAATCGAGAAGTTTGCATCACTATTTCCGCTCATTAATGTATTTATTGAATTATAAACAAGAAGGACACCGACCATTATGATAATAAAAGATGTGATCATCCCTGTTATGTATTCAATTCTTTCATGACCATATGGATGTTCTTTATCAGCTTTTTTGCTTGCCATTTTAAATCCAAATAAATTAACAATAGAACTTCCAAAATCAGTCATATTGTTTAAAGCATCAGAAATAATTGAAATTGAATTTGTAAAAATTCCAATTATAAGTTTAGAAACAAATAATATAGTGTTAAAACAAATACCTAAAAATGATGCAAGTAATCCATGTTTTTTTCTTACTTCTTCATTTGAAATATTTTTGTAGTCTTTAATAAAAAGTTTTCTTAAAAATGTGACCATAAATCATGTCAATCCTCATTTAATAAAGCGTATTATAGTACTAAAAATTTAAAACTTAAAGATTATTCACTTGATTTCAAAGCTTCGGCCATGTGAATTCTTCTAACTTTTGGATAGAAAATTAAAATCGAGAAAATAATAAAGAATGAAGCAAGTAAAATTGTATAAACATAACTTAATGGTTCAATTGTGAGAGAAAAGTTAAGTCCGATACTTGATAATAGACTCATTGCATAGTTATGTAACCATATGCCAAAGAAAATTCCAATAATTAAACCAATAAATGACATTATAAATAACTCTCGGCTAATAAAATTATATGCTTCAAGTCGATGGTATCCATTAACTCGTAAAGTTGCGATGTCTTTTACTCTTTCACTAATAATGATGTCTGTAAGATTATAAATTACAACAGCAATTAATGCTCCTGAAAAGAAGACAACAAGAAGAATTATTGCATCCAAATTCTTTAAAATCATGATGTAACTATCTCGAGTTTGTGAAAATGAAGAAATTGAAATAATTTTTTCATTCATTTTTAAAGAATTCATGTAATTAATTAATTCATCACCATTTAAACCGGTTCTAACAATATAAGCGTTCTTTTTTGCTTTTGG
>CAMESA010000100.1 GCA_945935945.1 uncultured Mollicutes bacterium
ATACATTCCAATTAAGTTAGAAAGTTTTAGCATGAAATTTGAAGTACTTGGAGAAACAACAATAAATACTGCTCCAACAGAAAACTTTGACAAAGTTGCTATAAACACACAATTTAAAGCTATCCCTATTTTAAATGAAGATGCAACGCACAAAGATATTTCGTTCTACTCAAGCGATGAAGAAATTATTAAAATTTCTCAAAAAAGTGGCATTGCAAAAGCAAATAAGGCAGGAAAATGTACAATCTCGATTCTATCGAATGATAATCCAAATATCAAAATTGAAAAAGAAATCGAGGTTAAGAATATAGCTTCTGATTTCATAATTGAAAAAACTGATACAGGTTTTAATCCACTATCATTAAAAGAAGTCAAAGATGATGCGGGAAATCACCTATTTTATGAAGCTGAACTTGATTATGGCCGTCCATACAATCTACAAATTAGTCCTTTAAGCAGTACAACTTCATCAGATATTTCATATTCTCACGTTGATTACTATGGAAACGAAATCAAAGATACAGTTATTTCAATCGATAAATCTGGTTCTATCACAACATCTTACATTGGCGATGACTGGATAAAAGTTACTTTTGGCAAAGAAGATTCTTTAACAAATTACACAAAATACATAAAAATTAAAGTTTTACGTAATACATTTTTCACATATACTCAATTAGGTTATATAATCAGAAAATCTCTAGGTCATTTTGGGTTATTTGCTGTAACAGCTGTTTTTAGTGTATTCTTCATTCTTTTAGCATTTAATAGAAACTTGTACAGAGTATTTGCACTTCTTGGATCTTTTATGCTTGGCGTATTTTTAGCTATTTCAAGTGAATTAATTCAATCCATCACACCTGGAAGATATTGCACTGTTCAAGACATGTTTATCGACTCAATGGGTTATCTTTTAACAATTTTATGCGCTATTGGCTTTATAATTTTAACCGTCATAATTAAGCGAATTTATTGCTATTATAAGAAGCGAAAACAACAAACTTAGAATTTTTAAATTCAAGAAAATAAACAAAATAAATTTTTTTGTCGCAAAAATAATACTTTTTAATGTACAAAAAAGCCTATTTTTGTTGATTATCTTAGATTTTTACTATATCCTATAATAGCAAACGAGGTATTTTTATGAAAAAGAAAAATTACAGTCAAAAAACGATAAAAAACATAACAATAGTTGCATTATTTGGTTTAATATCAGCAATTGGTGCGTCATCCACTTTATTCTTTATGAAACCAAGCGATTCAACTGCAAATCAACCTGGTGGAATTGTTGATAATAATGGCGGAAATGAAGAACCAGAAGATCTTGTAAAATCAAAATTATTTGAAAACATCACTGCTGCTGATTTAACAATTAATGATTTGCATGTTTCTATCGCAAATATGACAAAAGTTGGTTTAAATTTAGACTTCACATTTACTGGTGGTGCTAATTATTTAAACTTCATGAAAGATTTCACTGGAAATACAGGCGATGGACAAGAACTTCCTTCAACAGCAGATCTAACAACAAAATTTGGTGGCAACATCAATATCCAACTTAAAGAAGATAAATATGCTGAAGATGGGGCAACAATTTCTTCAACAACACAAATGTTAAATGAAGACATGAGAATTTATGCTCCTGGAAACGATAAAATTTATCTTGAATGGAATGAAACTGGTTACACTGTTTCAGGTCAATTTATTACAAACAGCCTTGATGTCGTAAAGTTATTCTTAAATGATGAACAAAAACAAGCTTTAAATGACATTATTGACCAAATTTTAGCTATTGATATTTTAAGTTTACTTCCAATGATCGGTTCAATTGGCGGTTCACTTGCTGGCTCACAATATCTAGCACCTGCTGATTCAACAGATGGTTCAAAATATTGCTATGATATTGAAGTTCCAGGTTCATTACTTGGTGAAAATTTTGAAAGTGATTTAAAAATTACACTTTTCTGTGATGAATCAGGTCAATTAACCAATATGAAACTTGTTGATTTCAAAGTACCTCAACTTGAAGATGGCGCAAGCGATGATATGGTTATCAATTTATCAACTTCTTCAATCAGAATGAACGGTATCAGTGGATCAAACGATTCAATAAACAACTTTGATAGTTATAAAGAAGGCATTTCAAGTTTTGTAAACGATCAAACAACAATTGAAGATTATTATTCAAATAATTTAGATACAGCACCAAATATTCTTTACACAGTCGCAAAATTGATGGATGCAAAAGAATATGATTTTGGTTTTGAAGTTTCATTTGATGAGTATGAATATACTGCTTCAACTGCTACAGCAAGAGGAACAATTGCAAGCGAACCTACATATTCACATGATTTTGTTGGCTCATTAAAAGCAAATGTTAATGATGGATTTGAAAATGGAATTTACTCTATTTCTCTTGATAAAAACATGGCAAACGCAAATCAATTTGATGTCGTTTATCAACCAGCAATAAATTCAACTTCTATCGATGAAAATAACGTTGCATCAACAACTCTTGTCCAAAAAGGTGGTGTTTATGTAAGCGTAAACAAAGATGTTGCTAATCCAATCAAAGCTTACATTAATACAGACGATATAAATGACATGATGACACCATTTGCTTCTTTAATGGATGATCAATCATTTGATTTCTCGACTATGTTTGATAATGCAAACGATATTTTAAATGACACTGTTATTGGTGATATTATTAATGGTGAATTTTACAAATATAAAGAAATCTTAGACAAAATTACACTTGAAACCTCAACAATTGATGGCGAAGAATATCACACAATCAACATTGGAATTAAAGCAAAAGGTTTAAATTTAAATATTCCATTTGAGTTTGAAGATGTTGTTGTTAATCTAAAAATGAATTATAAGGGAAGTAAAGACTCAACATTAATCAAAGATTTAGTAATCGAAAACATCCCAATTCAAAGAAAAAATAGATTAGTTGGACCAGAAGGTTCACAAACTGAACAACTTTACCTTGATACAGCTTCCTTAAAACTCAATATCAACGAAGTTATGTTCGATTTAGCTGAAGATCAACACATTCTTGAAGCTATCGATTTAGAAAACGCAAACACTTATGTTGATTTCAAGCAACCAATTAATTTCTTCAAAAATATCGGTACAGCTATTGAACAAAAACATTTTAGTGCTTCATACACATTAAAATATGCTCAAGATGATTTTGATGTTAATTTAAGTGGTTCTATTAAAGCTGATTTATCAAATGAATTTGCAAATCCTGAAGATAATATTGCTGGCAGAAACTTCGGAACTTATGAATTAGGTGTCCAAGGTAGAGTAAATGATGTCGAACACCATTTCCAACTCAACTATCAACCTGTCAGTGACGTTGATCAAACATTATTCTTCCAATATTATTCACAAAATCCAAACTACAAAACTAGATTATCATTAAAAACTCAATCAATGGTAAATATGTTTGATGCAGTTTCATCATTAATCGAATCAAGCGGTGATGAATCAAGTTCATCAGATTCAACAAATATTACAGATGAGATTTTTGGTACAATGAGTGATACATTATCCGAAATGTTAGATTTTTCAAACGGATCACTTTGGAATGTTTTAAGTACAGAACTTGATACAAATAAAATTATCATTAGTGGCGGAGAAAATAACTCAAACGACGTTACACTTGTTAAAATTGACACAAGTTTATTTGGTGGAACAGAATCTAAATTTATTACAATTGCATTCTCGAAAAATGAAACAAATTCAACAGAAGATTATGCAATTACTGCATTAAATCTTGAATATGAAAATATCAAATTTAGTTTAAATTTCGATAATTATAATGAATTTACAGGTTTAACTGCAGAAGAATATTCAAAATATAAAGAATCTGATTCTTCAGTTGATGCAATCGTTAATTTATTAACTGGCGATTATTTCAACTCATTCTCAGGTTCAGGAAGAGTCACAACCGAAGAAACCACTCCCAGGAATTAGGGTTGAGTCAATAGCTAATTTCAATCAACAAATTGATTTGGCCTTATCCATAGGTTTTCAAGAGAACCGTTTACTAGATCAAAGCAGCATCAATCAGGGGGTTGGCGCTGCTAGATTTGCAATTTCTAACCCAAACGATGGCTCGTCAAGTTCAGTTAATTTGAGGTTAGAACAGATTGAAGGTGCCAATGATACATCCGATTTTGGCATCAATTTTCATTATGTCGATTCAAGCCTTGGAAATTTAAATGCTTATACATACAAAGAAAAATCCGTAATGGAATCGATTAAAATTCTTCAAGAATTTGGAGACGATACTGCAAATGAGAACAATATTTTGTACAGTTATGTCTCCTCAATTGAAACAATTCTTAAACTATTAACAGGAACTTCTTCTTTATCTT
>CAMESA010000101.1 GCA_945935945.1 uncultured Mollicutes bacterium
AAATATTCCACTAAAACTCATTCGTGATGGACTAAAAGTGGATTATTTAAAATTAAAAGATGGCGAATTAATTGAAGATTCACCAATTATAAAAGAAAAAATCACTAAAAAAAGGCATACAAATAACGATTTAGAAAAAGAAATTAAAAAAGCTAAATCAAAAGCAATGGGCAAAACTGTCAAACCTGGTTACAAGAAAAAAGTTAAAACTGCGATTGATAAAGTCAAAAGAAAACATAAAAGAGAAATTATCAAAAAAGATATCAGAAGACAAAGAGAAGAAAGATATAGACAAGAGAGTAACAAAAATTGACAGATAGAAAATTAGGTATTTGTGTTGCAACAAAACCACATGTAGATATAAATTGTTTAGTTAGATGCATCGAAACATGTGTGTACAATAATGTAGATTATTTTATTTTAGATTTAATTCAACAAAAGTTTGTTTACAACGATGCATTTGATACACTAGCTAAAAGCAACGTCATACCGATTGCAGAAAAATTATCATTTGATTTAACAAAAATATATATAACTTGGAAAGCATTTTCAAATTATAATGAAAAATCTTTCAATTTTTACAAAGAAATATATAAATTTGATCGAGTCTATCGAATTTTTTCGACAATTTTAGTAAGAAAATACATTTTTTGTTTTAATTCGCCAAAAGAAAATGATGATATTAAATTGTATTTTGAAAATATAAAAACATTTCTTTTTGAAGTCCAATCAAGATATAAAAACATTGAAATTTTTATTCAAAATTCAACAAATTCTACCGTTAATTTCAATAATGACGCTAAAAGCATAAAGAAATTACTAAATTTTTTAAACGAGAATAACATAAAAGCAAAATGTTTTATCGATTTATTTAGTTTCTTAACATTTTATGGAAATGAAATAAAATCTGCTAAATTTTTATTTAATTCTTTATTTAAAAATCTTACAAATGAAGAGGTAGAAGGCATAATTCTTTCAAATATTTCAAAATTTAATCAAAATAAGTGTGAATTTGCGCAAAAAGGCTATTATGATTTAGATTTTTATAGAGACATCGCATCTAACAATATTACCAAAAACTTAGATTTGATTATTTATAAAACAATGTGCAACGTTAAGAATGCAGAATTATTCATTGATTTTTCAAAACTTACTAAAGATAGATGTATCGATGTTAAAACATCATACACAGATTATCTATTTTATGACCCAAGGGAAAGTTAAAATTTGTTAATTTCTTCAAAAAGAGCTTCAAGAGCTTCGCTTTGATTAACAGTTTTTATAATATTTCCCTTTTTAAATATAATAAAGCTATTATTTCCGCCAGCAATTCCTAAATCTGCAGCTTTTCCTTCACCTACGCCATTAACAATGCAGCCCATAATTGCAACAGTAATGTATTTTTTGTGTTCAATTAAATAATTTAACACTTGATCAGCTATTTTTGCTGTATTAGTAACTTGGCATCTGCCACATGTTGGGCAAGAAATAATAGTTGGATAATTTGGATATAATCCTAAATCATGTAACAATCTAACACATGTTTTGATTTCTTTTTGTGGATTATGAGTCAAAGAAATTCGAATTGTATCGCCAATTCCATCCAAAATAAGTGGTGAAAGCGCACTAACTGAACGAATAATTCCAATTTCATCATAACCGCTTTCTGTAACACCAATATGAAGTGGGTAATCAGTTTTTGAAGAAATTAATCGATAAGCATTTAATGTAACAAGTGGATTTGACGCTTTTACAGAAATAACAAGATTTCTAAAATCATATTTTTCAAACTTTTCGATATATTTTAAAGCACTAGAAACAAGTTTTTCCTCTTCAGAAAGATTTGCGTTTATTAAATCTTTTTCTAAAGAACCCTTATTAACGCCAATTCTGATAGGAACATTATACTTTTTTGCAGTATTGATTATTTCGAGTAATTTTTGATCATCACCAATATTGCCAGGATTAATTCTTATTTTATCAGCGCCATTTTCAATTGATAAAATTCCTAATTTGTAATCAAAATGAATATCAGCAACAAGAGGAATATTGATTAATTTCTTAATTTCTTTGATGGCCAAAGCGTCTTCTTCGTCTAAAATACTGACTCTCATTAAATCTGCACCTAAAGAAGCACATTCATTTATTTGTTTTGCAACTTCTAAAACATTTGAAGTTTTAATATCGCACATTGATTGAATTAATATTTTGTCTTGACCGCCAATAGTTAGGTTTCCTATAGTAATTTTTCTAGTTTTTTCTCTAAATTTCATATTTTTATTATATAAAAATATAATAATTATAGAAACAAAAACTGATTTGTGCTAGAATTTTAAAGCATTATGGCGAAAGGAGTGATATTATGCGCGATAACATTATCTTAAAATGTACAGTTTGTGGAGAAGAACAATATATCACATCAAAAAACAAGAAAAACAATCCTGATAGAATTGAAAAGAAAAAATATTGTCCACATTGTAGAAAAGTTCAAGTTTTCAAAGAAAAGAAATAATAAAGAATGATAAAAGTATTTCGTTTTGATAACGATTATAATGAATTTAGCGCAAATACCTACGTTGTTGGCGAAAAAGGACATCCTTGTGTAGTTATTGACCTAGGTTCAACGCAACAAAGAATTATAGATTATATCAAACAAAATCATTCCTCTTGCTCTGGAATTTTATTAACACATGGTCATTTTGATCATATAAGAGGTATTGAAAATTTCTTAAAAACATTTACTTGTACAACATTTATCGATAAATCAGATGATGAATTACTAGATAATCCTAGATTAAATGGTAGTGCATCATTGAAAATTGAAAAAATTCAAGTAAAAGTTACAAATAAATATCTTTTAGATGATGAAGATGAAATAAATTTCGGAAACGGACTATTATTTAAAGTAATTGAAACACCATTTCATACCTCTGGAAGTGTTTGCTTCTTATACGAAAAAGAAAATGCTATATTTACTGGCGATACTTTGTTCAAAAATTCAATAGGAAGAACAGATTTACCTACTGGAAATGAAAGATTAGTTAAAAACAGCCTAGAAAAACTAAAAAAATTAGATCAATCTATAAAAGTTTATCCAGGGCACGGTGATGAAACTACTTTAAAAAGAGAATTTGAAAATAATCCATATTTAAAATAGAAAGGAGAAAAAATGAACGTTACAGAATTAAGACCTGGTAATTATTTTACTGAAGAAGGCAATTTATATTTAGTACTCGATATTTTATTAAATAAAACTGCAATGCGTAAAATGGTTGCTAAAGTTAAAATTAAAAATATTAGAACTGGCGCAATCACTGAAATGAGTGCAAATAGTGGATACCAAGTCGAAACTATTAGATTAGATAAGAAAAAAATGAATTATTTATACGATAGTGGCGATTTCTTAGTATTCATGGATAATGAAACTTATGAACAAATTGAAATTCCTAAAGCAAGACTTGAATGGGAAATCAATTTCTTAAAAGAAAATACAGAAGTCGATGTTACAACTTATGAGGATGAGATTCTTGGAATTGCATTACCTGCAAAAGTAGTATTAAATGTTACACATTGTGAACCAGCAGTTAGAGGCGATACAGTCAATAAAGCTATGAAAGACGCAATAGTTGAAACCGGATTAAAAATCAGAGTTCCATTATTCGTCAATGAAGGCGATGATGTTTTAGTCAGAACAGATACTGGTGATTACGACGGAAGAGCTAACTAATTAATATGATGGAGTGGTGGCAAGTACTATTGTGGTGCATCTTCACTTTCATACTTGGTGGAGCAGCAGGCTTTTTTGGAGGTAGATATTACTTCAAAAAAGAACTTCAAAAAAACCCACCAATTAATGAAAAAATGATTCGAGTTATGTATCAACAAATGGGTAGAAAACCTAGCGAAGCTCAAATCAGAAGCATAATGAATAGTGTTAACAAACAAAAATAAAATTGATTAAAATAGATCTGCAAAAGCTTGAAAAAGTGGTGCAGATCTTTTTCTTTTCAAAATATTGTGGAAAACTGATACAAAGTCAATTAAAAAGTCGAATTAATTCGACTTTTTTTAATATAAACAATGTTTTATGTAGATTTCCACATGGTTTTTAATGTACTAGAAATGTACTAGAAACCTACTAGAAATGTACTAGAAACCTACTAGTTTCCTACTAGCGCTATTTCATCCAATGTATTTTGTTTTCAGTTCCATTTCTAATCCTTTTGATATTTTCTTTGTGTCTGAATATCAAAAAGACGCAAGCAAATGTGCATAATATAGGTAAATAAATACAGCAATGAGGACCGTATTCAGTAAACATAAAATACCCTGCAATTGTTTTACCGAAAATGAGGTAAATAACATAATTTGTCCAACCAAATACAGCAATT
>CAMESA010000102.1 GCA_945935945.1 uncultured Mollicutes bacterium
TTTACAGTCAATTTCATCACAAAAGATGACAATATTTCTGAAGTAAAAGTTAATGATTTACCAAAATCTATTGAACCGATTTATTTTAAAAATTCAATTATTGATCCGACATATACTTTTGAGAATTTTGTTGTTGGAAGTTGCAATAATGAAGCTTACAAAGCTAGTTTAATTGCTGCAACAAATCCTGGTTATTTCCAAACTTTATTCATTTATGGCGGAAGTGGTTTAGGTAAAACTCATCTTTTGAACGCAATTGGAAATATGATCAAAAGTACCTTACCTGAAAAGAAAATTTTATACACTTCAGCACAAAATTTCTTAAATGAATATCTTGATTTTGTTAACGGAGAAAGTAAAAAAGAACAACTTTTAACATATTTAAAACGTTTTGACATTTTATTAATTGATGATATTCAAATGTTGAAAGATAAAAAGAAAACTCAAGAGTTTTTCTTTAATATTTATGAAGATTTCAGACAAAATAAAAAACAAATTTGCGTTACAAGCGATAAATTGCCAGGTGATTTAGATGGTATTGATCATAGAATTATCACTCGTTTTACAAGTGGGTTAAGTGTCCCAATTTATAAACCAGATACTGAAACTTGCAAAGCGATTTTGCTCAAAAAGATTGAAAATAGTGGTTATTCTTTATCAACTTATGATGAAGATGTCATTAATTTTATGTCTGAAAAATTTAAAGATTCAATTCGTAGCCTCGAAGGAGCTTTGATTAGACTTAACTTTTACGCTTCTATTAATTCAATCGACCATATAAACATTGATTTATGTGTTGAAGCTTTGCAAAGCATGGTTGATTGCAGTGATGCAAAAAAGAGTGTTTCAGAACAAAAGATTTTATCTACAGTTTCTCAATATTATAACGTTAGTGTTAATCAACTAACTGGGAAAATCAAAGTTGCTAACATAGTTAACGCTCGTCACATTGCAATTTATTTGATTAAAACATTACTTGACTTACCATTCAAAAAAATCGGAAGACTTTTCTCAAATCGAGATCACTCAACGATTATGCATAGTGTGGAAAAAGTTGAAAAAATGTTGAAAGATGACGAAGCAACTCAAATCGCTATAGACCAATTAAAAAAGCGAATTACATCGTAACTTTCGTTCATTTCATCAAAGTGGTTTTCCACAAATCCACACAATCCACACACTTTATTATTATTAAATAAATAAGAGGTAAATAAATTATGAGATTTACAATCAACACACAAGAATTCCTAAAAACATTAAATAACGTTTCACGTGCATCATCTTCATCATCAACTATGGCATACTATCAATATCTAAAATTGACTGTTGTTGATAATGGTGTTCTCCTTTTAGCAAGTAATGGTCAATTTACAATTGAAAGTTTGATTCCAAATATTCAAAAAGACAAACAAATTGTTTTTGATAAAGATTTTGGTTCAACTTTGGTAAATTCAAAACTTATCAACGCAATTGTTGCAAAACTTCCAAGTGATACTTTTACTTTTGAAATTATCGAAAATGGTTTAGCAAAAATTGAAGCAAATAATATTGTTTATAATTTAAACGTTGTAGATTCATCTGAATACCCACAAATTGATCTTTCTGCAATCGGAATTAAATTAATTTTATCTTCAAAAGATATCAATGACGCGATTAGCCAAGTTAGCTTTGCTGCTTCTCAAAAAAATACAAGACCTCAACTCATGGCTGTAAACACCGAATCAACATCATCAAGTATTATTTTTACAGCTACTGATGGTGCTCGTCTTGCAAGAAAAGAAATTGCAATAGATACAAATGGTGTTTTTAGTGTAAATATTCCATCAAAAACATTCATTGAAATTGCTAGAACTTTAGATGATACAAAAGAAGTTGAAGTTTATGTTTCTGATAAAAAAGTATTATTCAAAACAGATTTTACAACAATCTCTACATCTTTAATCGAAGGTGATTACCCAAATGTTAAAAATATCATTCCAAAAAACTTCTATTATTATCTAGAAGTTAATGCTGAAGAATTTTTAAATGCATTATCTCGTGTTTCACTTTTATCAATCGAAAGAGAAAATGTTGTTAAAATGACAATGGAAGAAGGTAGAGTAATTATTTCTTCAAAATCTCAACAAGTTGGTAGTGCACAAGAATTTTTGAATTTATTTAGATACACAGGTGAAAGACTTGAAATTTCATTTAATGGCGATTATGTAGCAAGTGCTGTTCGTGCCTTAAATTCAAATGATGTTCTTCTTAGTTTTTTAGGCGAAATGAAGCCATTTACAATTACTGATAAAAATAACTCAAATGTAATACAACTCATTACACCAGTTAGAACCTATTAAATTTTAACGATATTAAAAAACTCATATACCTATACAAGGTTTTAAAAATTAGTAGAATATTAGCTTCCTTTAATATATAATATTAAAGGAGCTTTTTTTATGGCAAAAATTACAAACGTCAACATTAAAACTGAATTTATTACACTTGGACAAATGCTTAAATTTGTTGATTTAGTTTCTTCTGGAAGCGAACAAAAACAGTTTATTCAAGACCATAAAATCGTTGTTGATGGTGTTGAGTTAAAAATGAGAGGTAAAAAACTTTACCCAGGAACACGCATAGAAATTGATGACTCCATGATCTTTGAAATTAAAAATGATAATTAAACATCTTGAATTAATCAATTTTAGAAATTATGAAAAACTTTCACTGAATTTTGATAAAGGGATTAATTTTATCGTTGGAGAAAATGCAAAAGGTAAAACTAATTTAGTTGAATCGATTTATTCTTTATCTCTAGCAAAATCATTTAGAACTTCAAATAGCAACGAACTTTTGATGATTAATAAAGATTTTGCTGAAGTAAAAGGTATATTTATCAATGAAAATTACAAAAAAATAATTGAAATTGCTTTTCTAAAAGATGGCAAAAAGATAAAAATTAACAACACTTTAGTTAAAAAAACGAGCGAATTAAATAATATTGTTAGCGCATTATATTTCATTCCAAAAGACACTAATTTATTAAAAGATGTACCTAAAAACAGGCGTCAATTTCTAAATTCAAATATTTCAAAAATGAATGAAAATTACTTAAAAAATATCATTCAATATGAAAAATTGCTTAAAGAAAGAAATGATGCTTTAAAAGCACTTCGATTAAATTTCACTCTTATTGAAATTATTACAAACAAATTAATTGAATTAAGTTATGAAATTTTTAAAGAAAGAGTCGATTTTATCAAAAAATTAAATCCTTTACTTAACGAAGTTTATAAAAATATTTCGCTTAGCGAAACTCAAAAAATATCAATTAGATACATTCCTTTTATTAAAGAGTTGAATAAAGCGGAATACGAAGCACACGCAAAAGAACTTTACAAAAATTCTTTAGAAGAAGATATCAAAAAGAAAAGTACAAGTTTAGGAATTCAAAAAGAGGATTTCAAAATATATTTAGACGAAAAAGATGTTGGGGTATTTGGTAGTCAAGGCGAGAATAGAATGATTACTTTATCTTTAAAAATCGCCCCTTATTACTTAATTTCTGAAGCGAAAGACAAACCGATTATCATTTTAGATGACATTTTGAGTGAATTAGATGAAAAGCACGAAGAAAATCTGATTCATTATTTAGAAAATTTCGAGCAAGTTTTTATTACAAACACTCGAAAAAGTGATTATTTTACAAAAAAATACTACTTAGTAAGTGAAAATAAAGTATCGATAGAGGAGGAAAACTGATGGAAGAAAAAGAAAATATTCAACTTGAAAACCCAGCTGAAGATATTATCGTTTCTGAAAACGAAGGTTTTGATAAGCAAGAAGAAGTTATCGATTCCAAAATTAGTGAAGAAATTATTCATGTTGAAAACGAAAAAGATTTAGAAAAAGCTGATGAACATTATAGTGGAGAAAATATTCAAGTTCTTGAAGGTCTTGAAGCTGTTAGAAAAAGACCTGGTATGTACATTGGTTCAACCTCATCAACAGGTTTACATCATTTAATATGGGAAATCGTTGATAACGCGATCGATGAAGCTTTAGCAGGGTATTGTGACACAATTACAGTCACAATTAATGAAGGTGATACAATCACTGTTACTGATAATGGTAGAGGAATTCCAGTTGATTCAGTTGGAAAAACTGGATTAAGTGGCGTTGAAACTGTTTACACAATTCTTCATGCAGGTGGAAAATTCGGCCAAGGTGGTGGCTATAAAGTTTCTGGCGGTTTACATGGT
>CAMESA010000103.1 GCA_945935945.1 uncultured Mollicutes bacterium
GAAAAACTGGATTAAGTGGTGTTGAAACTGTTTATACAATCCTTCATGCTGGCGGAAAATTTGGCCAAGGTGGCGGCTATAAAGTTTCTGGCGGTTTACACGGTGTTGGTGCTAGCGTTGTTAACGCATTATCTAGTTGGGTTGAAGTCACTGTCAATAAAGATGGCGGTAAATATTTTTTAAGATTTGAAAATGGTGGACATCCAGTTGGACATCTTGAAAGAATTGGCGACACAGATGAACATGGAACAATTGTCACTTTCAAACCAGATCCTACAATTTTTAAAGAAACAACAGTTTTTAATTACGAAATTATAAAAAATAGATTAAGACAAATGGCTTTCCTTAACAAAGGAGTCACAATTTTATTAAAAGATGCACGTTGCGAACCATCACTAAATGAAAGATTTCATTTTGATGGTGGAATTAAAGAAGACGTTAATTACGTAAATAGAAATGCAAATCCATTATTCCCTGAAGTTTTTTATTGCGAAGGTGCTCAAAAATTCAACGATAATGGTGTTGAAGAGTTAATTTATGTTGAAATTGCACTTCAATATACTACTGGTTTTACAAAAAATATTTATTCTTTCTGTAATAATGTTTCTACTGGAAACGGTGGTATGCACGAAGATGGATTCAATATTGCTTTAACAAGAGTTTTAAATAATTACGCTCGTGAAACAAAAGTTTTAAAAGATAATGATAAAGATAGATTTTCTAGCGAAGATTGTTCTGAAGGCTTAACTGCAATTATTTCAATTAAACATCCAAATCCTCAATACGAAGGTCAAACTAAAGGAAAATTAGGAAATTTAGAGGTTAAAAAGATTGTTTCAAATATTTTTGGTGAACAACTTCAAAGATATTTACTCGAAAACAAACAAAAAGCATCAGCAATCATGGGAAAAGTAAGATTATCTTATGATGGAAGATTAGCTGCAAGAGCTGCAAAAGAGAACACAAGAAGAAAAAATGGCTTAGAAATCACAACTTTACCTGGAAAATTAGCTGATTGTAGTTCAAATAACCCTGAAGAATGTGAATTATTTATTGTTGAGGGTAATTCAGCTGGCGGTAGCGCAAAAATGGGTAGAGATCCAAAAACTCAAGCAATCATGCCTTTAAGAGGAAAAATCTTAAATGTTCAAAAAGCACAAGCACATAGAATTTTTGATAATGCTGAAATTGGCAACATGATTAATGCAATTGGTGCTGGTTTTGGCGAAGAATTTGATATTTCAAAAGCTAGATATCACAAAATTGTCATCATGACCGATGCTGATGTCGATGGTTCACACATTAGAATTTTACTTTTAACATTCTTCCATAGATTTATGAAACCATTAATTGATCATGGATATATTTATATTGCTCAACCACCTTTATACAAAGTTGAATATAAAGGTAAAGCATATTACGCATACAGTGATGAGCAACTTGGAGTTATTAGAAAAACATTAGATCTAAAACCTGGATATCCTTACCAAAGATATAAAGGTCTTGGTGAAATGGATCCTCAACAACTTGAAGAAACAACAATGGATCCAAAAGTTAGAAAAATGTTACGTGTTACAGTTGATGATGCAGTCGCTGCAGATCAAGTGTTTAATGATTTGATGGGCGAAGATGTCGAGCCTCGTTCAATCTTCATTGAAGAGAATGCTCGCTTCGTTAAAAATCTTGATATTTAACAAAAATATGGGGGTTCTGCATGGTTTTTGAAGAAAATAAGACAGATATTGTCTCTGATGAAGAAGAATTAAAAGAAGAAAATGCTGCTATTGAAAGCGGAATTGTTGCCTCATTAGTCGATACTGAAATCGTCTCTGAAGTACAAAATTCTTTCCTTGATTATGCAATGAGCGTCATCGTTGCACGTGCGCTTCCAGATGTACGTGATGGTTTAAAACCAGTTCATAGACGTGTACTTTTTGGCATGATCGATGGTGGTTACACACCTGATAAACCATTTGTAAAATCAGCAAAAATCGTTGGTGATGTCATGGGTAAATATCACCCACATGGCGATTCAGCAATTTATATGACATTAGTTAGAATGGCACAAACATTCTCAATGCGTTACACACTTGTCAGTGGTCATGGTAATTTTGGCTCAATGGATGGTGATGATCCAGCAGCTATGCGTTACACTGAAGCAAGAATGGCTAAATTAGCCCTTGAAATGACACGTGATATTAATTGCGACACTGTTGATTATGTTCCAAACTATGATGGTAGTTTAGAAGAACCATCAGTTTTACCATCAAGATTTCCAAATTTATTAGTTAATGGAAGTGATGGAATTGCAGTTGGTATGGCTACAAAAATGCCACCACATAATTTAGGTGAAGTAATTGATGGTATAAATATGGTTGTAAAAAACCCAGATTGTACCGTTGAAGAGTTAATGACAGCAATTAAAGCACCTGATTTTCCAACTGGAGGAATTATTTATGGCTTGAGTGGAATCAGAGATGCTTATGCAACTGGTAGAGGAACTTTCAGAATTAGAGCAAAAACTGAAATTGTTGAAGAAAGTAATGGAAAAGGCAAAATTATTATTTCTGAAATCCCTTACCAAGTTAATAAATCGAATTTAGTTTCAAAAATTGGCGAATTAGCTAGAGAAAAAGTAATTGATGGCATCACATCAGTCAAAGATTACTCAAAAACAGACGTCAGAATTGAAATCGAAACAAGAAAAGATGTTGTTCCACAAGTCGTTTTGAATCAATTATTCAAAAATACACAACTTGAAGTAAGTTATGGAATTATCAATCTTTGTATCGTTAATGGCGCACCAAAAGTTTTAAATTTAAAAGAATTAATTAATAATTATGTAAATTTCCAAGTACAAGTTATTAATAGAAGAACAAATTATTTAAAAGCAAAAGATGAAGCAAGAAAACACATCATCGATGCACTTATTATTGTTCACGACATTTTAGATGTAAAAACAAGCAATGATAAAGAAGCAAGAGATGAATTCTTAAATTTAGCAACTTCAAGTGCTAATTCTTCAGAATTTGCTGAAAGACTCATGGCTCGCTACAATTTCAGCGAAGCACAAGCTAAAGCTGTTGTTCAAATGACTTTAGGTAGATTAACAGGCCTTGAAACTCAAAAATTAAACGAAGAAAGAGCAGTTCTCATCAAAAATATTGAACATTATAACTGGATTTTAGAATCTAGAGAAAACATGATTTCAGTTGTTCTTGAAGAATTAAATGAAATTAAACGTAAATATAATGATGAAAGAAGAACTCAAATTTCAAATACAATTACAAATTTAAACGATGAAGATTTAATTCCAGTTGAAGATTTGATTATTACTTTAACAAACAAAGGTTACATCAAGAGAATGTCAACTTCTGAGTTTAGAAGTCAAAGAAGAGGTGGCCAAGGCGTTAAAGGCATGAATATTTATAAAGATGATGAAATTCAAACAATTGTTCATGCAAATTCACACACTGACATCTTATTCTTTACAAACACAGGTCGAGTTTTTAGAAAAAGAGGACACGAAATTCCTGAAGCAAGCAGAATTGGAAGAGGAATTCCTGTCATTAATTTACTAGAACTTGAAGAAAACGAAACAATTGTTTCATTGATTAGCGTTGATAGTTATGAAAATAAATTCTTAGTATTTGCTACAAAACTTGGAAATGTTGTACGTATCAAACTTGAAGAATTTATTAGAATTGCATCTGTTGGTAAAAAAGGAATTCGTTTCAGAGATGATGATGCATTACTTGGCGTTAAAGTTACCGATGGAAACGAAGAAATTTTAATTGCTAATAATAAAGGAAAACTTGCTAGATTTAATGAAAGTCTTGTAAGACCAACAGGTAGAGGTGGCCAAGGTGTTAAAGGTATGACACTTGAAGGCGACGCTCACTTGATTGGATTAGCAACTTCCGGAAGCGGAAAATTAGTCTTTGTTTTAAGTGAAAAAGGTCTTGGAAAAATGACCCCAGTTGATGAATACAGAATCACAAACAGAGGAGCAAAAGGTGTTACCACAATCAACATCACTGAAAAAACTGGCGAACTTGTTGGTATGAAAGTTGTTAATGGCGATGAAGATTATATGGTCATCACAAATGCTGGACAAGTAATTCGTTCTCCACTTACACAAGTTAGAGAATGTGGTAGAAATTCTCAAGGCGTAAAAATCATCACTTTAAAAGAGGGTGAATCCGTCTCAAGTTTAACAGTTTTACCAAAAGAAAA
>CAMESA010000104.1 GCA_945935945.1 uncultured Mollicutes bacterium
GCTATTTTTGAAGAACTAAATAACCTCAATTATAACGACACAGTCTCATTAATTAATGGTATAAATACAGTAATGGAAAGCCACTATACTTACATTCGTTTTGTCGCATTATTTTCAAATTTCCCTGCTATTCTCGTCTCTTTTTATTATTTTATTCATAAAATTTCTGTTGGAACATTTAAATATTATATCGCTCCAACATTGAGAAATGCTCCACCACAAGCTGTAAATATTGTTTTAAAAAGAACAATCAAAGAAAATAAATCATATTATAAAGGATACTATTTTATCCTCTTCCCACTAACAATTTTGTTTGCTACAACTTTCTCACTTACTTATTTTTTATTTGGTTTATTAAGTCCAAATTTATCAGTTGATATTGTAACTCTAACTTCAATCATTGTTACTTTGATTGTGATAATTCCATTCATGCCACTTGTTTTCAATTATCATGAAATGATTCGCCCAAAATTTATGTCTAAAATCCTTGCAACTTTTATTCAAGGCGCTGAAAGCGAATTAGATGTTTATAAAAGAACAATGGAAAGATTTAATACTAACAGTGAAAATGACATTAAAGAATTCGAAAAAGCTTTAGATGCCATGAAAAAATCCTTATCACATGATCAAGAAAAAGATGATGAAGAAAATAAGGATGAAGATAATAAAAAAGATTAAATATTATACAAAAGAACAAGACTCAAAAAGTCTTTTTCTTTTGTAGATAATAGCCATATAAATATGGTAAAATAATTGCCGTTCATTTATCCAGACAATAAAAAAAGTCGAGTTACTCGACTTAATACACAACTGGAGCAAGTGACGGGAATCGAACCCGCATAACCACCTTGGCAAGGTGGTGTTCTACCACTGAACTACACCTGCGTGCTTGATTATTATATTATAGAAAACTGACAATTGTCAACAAGGAGTTTGTATGAATTTTAAAAAAGAATTAGCTGATTTAATTTTTCCTAACATAACTAAAACAATTCAAGATTTGGAAAACCAATATAAAGAAAGAAATTTAAAAGAAGGCGCTCGTGTTACTCGTTTTGCACCTTCACCAACTGGTTTTTTGCATACAGGAAGTTTATTTACTTCAATGATTGCTTGTAAAACAGCTCATGACTCAAATGGTATTTTTTATACAAGACTTGAAGATACAGATACAAAAAGAGAAGTCGAAGGAAGCGATAAATTACTTTTAAAACAACTTCATGAATTTAACATTAACCCAGATGAAGGATATCTTGGTGACTCTGAAAAAGGTAATTATGGTCCATATGTTCAATCCAAAAGAAAAGAGATTTATGAAATTGTAATCAAAGATATGATTGCAAATGGTCTTGCTTATCCTTGTTTTATGAGTGAAAGCGATCTTGCTGAATTAAGAGAAAAACAAACAGCAAATAAAGAAATCACTGGTGTTTATGGAAAATATGCAATTTATAGAGATTTAGATCCTGAAATTGCTATTAAATATATAAAGGAAGGAAAACCTTTTGTTATTAGATTTAAAAGTCATGGCAACCACGAGAATAAAATAAAATGTCATGATGAAATTAGAGGTGATCTTGAACTCACAGAAAATGATCAAGACATTGTAATTTATAAAAGTGATGGTTTACCAACATATCACTTTGCTCATGTTTGCGATGATCATTTTATGCACACCACTATTGTTACTCGTGGAGAAGAATGGCTACCATCACTTCCAATACATTTAGATTTATTTAAAGCATTAGGATTCAAAGCACCAAAATATGCTCACTTACCAGTTATCATGAAAATGGATAACGGAACAAGAAGAAAATTATCAAAAAGAAAAGATATGGAAGCAAGCGTTGACTATTTCTTACAATCAGGATATGAACCACATGCTTTACTTGTCTATTTAATGACTATTGCTAACTCAAATTATGAAGATTACATTGTAAAAACTAAAGATTACAACATTGATAATTTCAAATTATCGTTCAAAAAAATGAGTTTAGATGGTGCATTATTCGATAATGACAAACTTAACTTCTACTCTAAAGAAATTTTAGGAAAAATGGATAAAAATGAAATTTCTAAAAAAGCATATGAATGGGCAAAAATCTATTCAAAAGAATTACAAGAATTTATTGAAAAAGACTACGATAAATTTGTTGAAATTATGAATATAGAAAGAGAAAAGAAAAACCCAAGAAAAGATTATGCTAAATATAGCGATATTTATCCAATAATCTCATTCTTTGATAATAAAGTTTATGATAAATCAATTAAAGAAACATCATTTGATTTAAATCCAAGAATTTCTAAAGATATAATCAAAAACTTCTTAATAGATTACTCAAAGTCAAATTACGCATTAGAATCTGATGAAAATTGTTGGTTTAATAATGTTAAAGAAGTCGCTTCAAAATATAATTTCTGCACAGACAACAAAATTTACAAACAAGATCCAACAATTTGGAACGGAAACATCAATGATGCATGTGAAATTCTAAGGCTCGCATTCGTTCTAAGAAAAGTTACACCTAATTTATTCTCAATTATGAAAATTTTAGGTAATGAAGAATGCACAAGAAGAATTAATTTATTCATTGCAACTATATAAAAATGTTTATTTTTTAGGTGTATTTTTGTAAAATATACCTACTTGGTCTGTTGGAGAAGTGGCTTAACTCAGCGCCCTCTCAAGGCGCCATTCACGGGTTCGAATCCCGTACAGACTACCAACTTATAAACATAGGATCGATAAAATGTGTCGGTCCTTTTATTTTTACTTTGTGAGTTGTCTACAATTTGTAGACAACTGAAACGATTTGTTTTATCATAACATTATGATAAAACATTCAATTAGGTATTTTTTAAATAAACCAATCCGTGCTGTATGGGATAGCAAATTAACAAAATGGTGGTATTCCGCCACTGATGTTGTTTTTGTGCTAACTGATTCCAAAAATCCAAGAATATATTGGAATGCTATTAAACGAAGAAATCCTGAGTTGAATACATTTTGTAGACAACTGAAATTATATGCTGATGATAGCAAGAAATATCTTACTGACGTAATTGATGAAACAGGAATCAAGAAACTGGGAAGAATTCTTAGAAGTAAGAATAATATAGAATTTGAAAAATGGTTAGACGGCTCACTTGATCCAATAGATGAGCAAAGTAAGAAAAAAGCCTATGACTTTTATAAAACAGAATTGATTGAAAAAGAGGAAATTGGAAAGACTATTGCTTTACAAAAGATACATGCTTACTTGTTTGAAGGGCTTTATCCATTCGCTGGTAAAATCAGAACTAAAACTATTTCTAAAGGCGGATTTACTTTTGCTAACGGAGACTTTTTACCACAGGTTTTGCAAGATATTAACAGGATGCCTGATAATACATTTGATGAAATAGTTGATAAATATATTGAAATGAATATTGCTCATCCATTTATGGAAGGCAATGGTAGATCAACTAGAATTTGGTTAGATTTACTTCTAAAGGACAGGCTCAAAAAGTGCATTGATTGGTCAAAAATTAATAAGAAAGATTATTTGCTAGCAATGAAAGCGAGTCCTGTTGATTCAAAACCTATTTTTAGTCTTCTCAAACAAGCTTTAATTAACGATATAAATAACAGAGATATTTTTATGAAAGGTATCGATTACTCTTATTATTACGAGGAGGAATAATAATAGAGAAAAAAGAAATGAAACCAATTTGCCCAAATGTATAATTTAAAACTTATTGCTATATCAAAAGGGTAATCACTAGACAAAACATTATTACGGGAGATTATTCATATCATGAAATATGAATGAAGAACCAGAATCTTTTGAAAAACATGTAACACCACTATGTCTTTATGGGTTTTATCGCTTAACTCTTACCGTATTTGTTCCTTCATATAAACTTGATGTTCAGTATTTAATCTCTTCATGTTTTATTTTTATAAAATTTATTTTTTATCCTTTTATTTTTTTATAATTATTACCTTTTATAAAAACATCATATATTTAAATGATTAAGATGTATGAAATAGATAAAATTTTGCAAAAATAGTTGAGTTCTGCAGGGTTTTTGCGAATTCTTGTCAAACAGAAACTCAAGTAATTTAAAAATTACCTCTTATTAATTTCATAATAAAAATATCCCCATCCCCAAGCATATATTTTTATTTGAAAATTTTCGACATAAAGATTTCGTATTAAAAAAAGAAACAACAAAAAA
>CAMESA010000105.1 GCA_945935945.1 uncultured Mollicutes bacterium
CAATAACATCAGCTATTAAAAAAGTTGAAAATAAATATTCCCTATATTTAATTTTGAGAAATAACAGATGTAATGAACAATATCCTGATGGTATTTTCCACGCTCATCCAGAACATCATGTAATTAAAAAAGAAGGAATTGGAATCATTGAAGCAATGGGATTATTCATCCTTCCTGCAAGATTAATTAGACAATTTAAAACTATAAAATTAGGCATCGATGAAGGACTTTCTACTGAAGAAATTCTCAAAAAGTCTGCAGATCTCAAGGATTTTTGTAAAATTATTGATTTTGCAAGGAACTCAAATGATGTAGAAAATTCAATTAGAACATACATTGAAGACACTTGCATTGACATTTTAAAGAACACTGCAGTTTTTAAGGATGATGAAAAAGGTATGCACGGAGTTGACAAATTTATTGAAGGAATTAATTTATGAATTATTACGGATCAAGATTAGAAAGACAATTTGTAAGAATTTTTAAAAGCACACCTGATTATGCAATTGATACAGGCGGACGTTATGAAATCTGTGGAAATCATACTGACCATAATCATGGACTTTGTTTAGTTGCGAATGCATCTTTAAGAATCAAGGCATATTTAAAGAAAAACGAAACCAAAGTAAGAATAAAATCAGCTGGTTACAGTTACTTTGAATTTGATGTATCTGATATTGAATTTGATAAAAATGAATTAAATAAAACATTATTACTTGCTAAAGGTGTTTTATTTAGATTAAAAGAACTCGGTTATAAAATTGGTGGTTTTGATGCTACTATTGAAAGCAAAATTCCAGATGGAAGTGGTGTTTCAAGTAGTGCTGCAATTGAATCATTATTTGGTTACATTATTTCTTATTTATATAATGATGGAAAAATTCCTCAAATAGATATTGCTAAAACAGGTAAATTTTCTGAAAATGTTTATTTTGGAAAGCCAAGTGGTCTTTTAGATCAAGTTGGTACATCATTTGATAGCTTCAACTATATTGATTTCAAGGATGTAGAAAATCCAATTATTCAAACTCTTCCATTCAACTTACCACTAAAATTATTTTTAATAAAATCTGCTGGTGACCACGCAAATTTAACCCCTTTATATGCTGAAATTCCTAGTGCAATGAAAAGATGTGCAAAATTATTAGACAATAAAGAAGTTTTAAGAGAGTGTGAATCAGACGATATTATTTCTCGAATTGATCAATTAGAAATTAAAGAAGATGATAAGAAAAAAGCTCGTCATTTCTTCAATGAAAATAATCATGTTTTACTTGCTAAAGAAGCAATTGAAACAAACGATGTTGAAAAATTCTTATCTGCAATTCGTTTAAGCCAAGATTCAAGTAAAAATAATTTAAAAAATACTTTTGTTGAAGGTGAATATGAAGATTCACCACAAAATATTATTGATGTTGTGACTGAATATCTTGGTGATAAAGGCGCAGCTAGAATTCATGGTGGCGGATTTAAGGGAACCGTTATTATCTTTGTTAAAAACGAACACGCAAAAGATTTTAGAAAATTTATTAGTGAAAAATATTCAAAAGAAAGAATATTTGAAGTAACTATTTCTTCAAAAGCTGTTAATTTTAAAAAATTATAATCAATTTAAAATTTAACTACTGGGGATGAATATGAATCTAAGACAGGTTTATATTCTCCTTTTCTTTTTATATATACTCTTGTTGATAGGTTGACACAATTTTGATTGTTTTTATATCATTTTAATTGTTGAAAAAGTCCAGATTTTATAATGGTGATATCATTTTTTGATATTATAACTCGGATGAACGATTTAAAACCTACTAAAGATGTACTAGAAACCTACTAGAAATCTACTAGAAATCTACTAGTGATGAAAAATAGAGCTAATTATAGGCATAAATTTTGGACATTTTTTTGTTATAAATCGAATTAATTCGACTTTTTAAAAAATTTTATGTGTATAATTGATTTTTCTATTCAATATATTAACTTATTAAATTTTTGGTAATGTGGTACAATTCAAATATTGATTTTTGAGGTATTTATGAATTTGTTAAAGCGTTTTATCCATTATTACAAGCCACATCGATTAATTTTTGCTTTAGATATGGCTTCTTCTTTTTTAGTTGCAGCAATCGGTATATGTTATCCAATTATTACAAGATTAGTTTTAAATGATTTCTTACCTAACAATGATATTAATGGAATTATTGTTGCTTCAGTTATTTTACTTGTAATTTATTTTATTCGAATGATATTGAGATTTTTTATTCAATATTACGGACATATTATGGGTGTTAGTATGCAAGCAGAAATGAGAAGAGATCTTTTTGTTAAACTTGAAAAGTTACCTTATTCATATTATGACAATCATGAAACAGGAAAGATAATGTCTAGACTTACAAACGATCTTTTTGATATTAGCGAATTAGCACATCATGGACCAGAAAATATTTTTATTGCATCCATTACAATAATAACTTCATTTATCTATTTGATGCTAATTAACTGGATTTTAGGATTAATTTCTCTTGCAATTTTACCAATACTTCTTACTATTAGTATATTTTTTAGAAAAAGAATGAGAAAAGCTTTTAAAGAATCAAAAATTGCAATTGCTGAAATTAATGCCAATATTGAATCTTCAATTAGTGGAATTAGGGTAACTAAAGCCTATACAAATAGTGAAAAAGAAATCGAAAAATTTGACAAATCCAATCAAAAATTTATCAATGCTAGAAAAAGTTGTTTCAAAAGCATGGCAACTTTCTTTTCAACATCTCAATTTATTACAGACTTTTTCAATGTTTTAATTATTTTAGGTGGAGGTTTGTTTTTATATTTTGGAAAAATGCAAATTGTCGATATCACAACTTTTATAGTTTCAATTTCACTTTTTATATCTCCAATTAACCAAGTTATTAACTTTACTGAACAATTTCAAAATGGTTCGACAGGATTCCAAAGATTTATTGAAATAATGGATGAAAAAGAAGAAGAACAAAATGAAAATGCAGAAATTTTAGACAATGTTCGTGGAGATATTGAGTTCAAAAATGTAAGTTTTTCATACAATGAAGGAGAAACTATTATTGATAATATATCTTTCAAAATCGACGCAGGAGAAACTATTGCTTTAATTGGTCCAACTGGAGGCGGAAAAACAACAATTTGCCACTTAATTCCAAGATTTTATAACTTAAATAGTGGCGACATTTTAATTGATGGAAAATCAATAAGCAAATTTTCACTAGAATCTTTAAGAAAACACATTGGAATCGTTCAACAAGATGTTTTCTTATTTAATGGCACAATAAAAGAAAACATTTTATATGGAAAACTTGATGCAAGTGATGAAGAAGTGATTGATGCTGCAAGAAGAGCAAATATTTTAGATTTTATTAATTCATTACCTAATGGATTTGAGACTAATATTGGTGAAAGAGGGGTTAAGTTATCTGGAGGTCAAAAACAAAGATTATCAATTGCACGTGCTTTTTTAAAAAATCCTGAGATTTTGATACTTGATGAAGCAACAAGTGCCCTTGACAACACAACTGAATTATTGATCCAAAATAGTCTTAATGAATTATCAAAAGGAAGAACAACGCTAGTTGTTGCTCATAGATTATCGACAATTAAAAATGCAAACGAAATTATGGTTGTAAGTAATGGAAAAATCGTTGAAAGAGGAGATCATGAACATTTAATGGGTGAAGACGGTATTTATAAGTCTTTATACATGCTTCAATTTAAAAATGTTAGTGAAAACGAATTAAACAGCCTTAACAATTTTATAACTATGTTGCGCTAAATTTTTAAAGTATAATAAATGTGGAGAACGAATCATGATTTATGATGTAATTGATCCAACAATCATAATTTTTCCGGTAGTTGGCTTTATTTTACTCGGCATTGCGGCTGTCATATTTATTGTTTTGATCATTTGGCTTATTTTAAAAGCTAAAAAGAAATAATGTTTCAAATATTTGTTAATATCTTTTTGACATTAATAATCGAAACACTTATTTTTTGTATGGTTTTTCAGAAATACACAAAAATTGAATTACTCTTTGTTTTTTTAGTTAACATTTTTACAAATGTCTGTGGCCAGTCTATTTTTTATTTTGTCCCATATAATCATTTTTTATATATTGTTGTGGAGCTATTTGTTTTTATTTTTGAAGCTATTTTATTTGTCCTATTTTTTAAAAGAACAAGTATGATAAATT
>CAMESA010000106.1 GCA_945935945.1 uncultured Mollicutes bacterium
TTGTGATGGATCTTTTAGTTGCGTTCCGTTAGATGGTGCTGTATTTGTTGTCATTTTATATTCACCTATTTAATTCCATCCAGTGTTAACAGGAGAAGAATCTTGTAAAGTAATTCCAGAAGTTTGTAAATTCGCTGAATTTTCTATAGCTGATGTTATTGCATTGGTTTGTTGTTTATTACCATCTATATTATCTTGCATTACTTTTGTTAATGCGTTTGTTGCATCAACTAATTGTTCTTTTTGTGCTTCTTCACTCTTTACTCGTTTTTCTATTTCATTTTGTATTTCTGGATTAGTTATTCTTTCTTTTATTTTTGGTTTTGATGTAGGGTAAAGTTTATCTACGGCATATTGAACAGCTTTATCAACACCTATTACTAGAGCAAATTGCTGTCCATATTTATAAGGGTTTATATAATCCCATCCACTTTCAAAACCATTTTCTCTTCTTTCATCTAATAATCTTTGTGCTGTAATTTCTGATGGCTCATCTGAATTTGCTATTTCATAAATATCACTACCAACTTCCAACGCAACTGTAGCTGGCATAGCTACTTTACCTGCTAGTTTTGCAGCACTTTTAGCTGCTGGTGCTGCTGATTTCATAACATTTACAACTTTACTACCTGTTTTTACAGTTTTTTTAGCAACTGGAGCTAATTTGTAAGCTCCATAAGAAGCTATTGCTGCATCTAGCTTTGGATGTTCTTCAATGTGATCGAAAATTCTATCTAAAAGTGATTGTTCTTCGTTTTTTATTTTTTCATCATCTATCAAATTTTTTATTAGATTTACTGTTTCTTTTTCAATATTCTCGTTGATATATTCGTCTGAATATATTCTATTCCCATTTTCATCTTTTGCTAACTCTAATTGTTTTCTAGTCTGTTTTTCAAAATAATCCCAGGTTTTTCCACTATTTCCTATTAAACCATCAAATGTTGTTTCAAATCCATATTTTTCTGCTAATTCTTTACTTTTAATTCTTTCCCAAACAAATCCACCAGCACCACCTAATAAGGCCCCTACTATTACACCTTTAACACCACCTTTTAATCCCATTGCCGCACCAGCAAGTGCTCCTGTTATTACCTTATCACTTATACCTTCTAAAACGGTGCCTTCTAATAAATTACCAACACTATTACTAATTTGTTCTGCTGCTTCTGTAAAATCTCCACTTAATAAAAGCGGTATGACTTTTTTTGCTGTATCACTTGCTAAGAGAACACCAGCTATTGCTCCTCTCCAACCAAACAACATAGCTCCAGCTGCTGCTGCTTTTATTTGATCATCTGATAAATTTATACCTTTTGATTTTAACATATCTTGTAATGAGGTTTTATCTGATGTTGGAACATTTCCTTTTTTTACCTCATCATCTTTTGTTATACCATCAAAAAATGTATTTTTTATTATGGAAGCGACTAAACCAAGTGCAGCACCTTTAACACCACCAAACATAAGACCAGCTGCAGTCCAAGTTATATTTTCTTTTGAAAGAGTAAATCCAAGTTTTTTTGAAAGTTTTGTTGCGAAAGTTTCTTTGTCATTGGTGTCAAAACCATTTCTTTTACTATCATCATCATTCTTTACTAAACCAAATACATTTGCTGCTTTTATTATGGCATAACCAAGCGCAGCACCTTTAACACCACCAAGCATAAGACCAGCTGCTATTCCTTTAAATTCATTTTCTTCAAGTTCAAACCCAAAGATCGGTTCTATAAATCCATTTACAGCCCTTAATGCGTCTGTTATTATATTTGGTGTTTCTTTAGAATCTGTCTTTATTATCCCAAGAGCTTCTGCACCTAATTGTATGCCAAGTCCAACCAATGCACCTTTCCAACCACCTAAAGCAAATCCAGCTATCATCGCTGGGCCATAATCTTTAAGGGTTTGCATTACAACACCTTCACCACCGCCTAACATTTCACTTGCTACAAACATTCCAGATGCACCTAGTAAAAGTGCATTCAAGAATTTGGATAGCATACTTTGCTCTTTTTCTTCTTTTGCTTTAGAGGATTTTGTTTTGTCTTTAATTGCTCCTAAAATTTGATCAAGTTTACCGTGTAGTCTTCTATCTGGATCACTTGCAACAGCAGAAGAGCTTTTACCAGATGTTCTATGAAAAAGACCAGGAAGAAGCCCTGGAAAAGTAGCTAACGCCTTTGTTACATTCATCAAAGGTGTCATTATAGGGAATAACAAATTTTTAACAATGACAGGGTTAAGTGCACCAGCTGTTAAAGCTGATACACCTATTGCACCTATATTGTCACTTGTGTTTCTATCCAATCCTATTGAAGTACCGAAATTGTTTTTCTCACTCCATTTTCTTGAATAATCACTGTAGTATTTTTCGTCTTTAGCTAAACCAAGTTGAGCTCTACGAAGTTGAAGTTTAGACAGTTCTAATTGATTCATTTTGAGCTGTCTATCTTGTTCAGTCTCTCGTTTTTGATCTCTGTCGGTTATAGCCTTTATTAACTTAGAAATATTGTCATTTAAAGATTCCAACGTTTGATTTTTTCCAAGTTCGTTTTGTTGATCTTGGATTTGTTGGAAAGTTTTCGGTTCTCTTATAGTTGTTGTTATAGTGGCCATCTTCTTTTTTCTTTAAAATAACATGTTTTCTATAGATGTTCTTCCCTCTTTCTTTTGTTGTTGATCAATCATATATTGTTGTTGTCTATCATATAGCCAAATCATATAATCAAGTGGCATATTATCTAAATCATCAAAACTCATGTGTAGATTTCTAATTAACCACCATTGACATTCCAATATATCATTTATATCAAACTGCGGAAAAAAATTCCTCTAAAGCTAAAGTATAGCTTCGAGTTTCCTCCTTTCCACATTTTGGACATTTTACAGTCACTTCTTCTTTTACACCCCAAATCGTATGTGTAAACCAGTCTTCAATAGCAGCAATATCTTCAGCTGTGATATCACCATTCTCTGCAGCTTGATATAATTCATCAACACTTTTATCTTTAGATATCAAACAAAGATCAAGTAATAACAATCTCATTTGTAGATCTTCTGGATCGATTTTGTACTTTTTGATCAGGTTATCGATTGTTAAATCATCTGCCATGATTTTTTGACGAATTCTTACTTCACCCAAATTGTCTAAAATAATTGTTGTCTTCAGACTTTCAATATCTTCTGGTGTATAAATCTTGAGCTCATCAATTTTCAATTCGTGTCTAATTTCTTCTCCACATCTTTCCATTTGCTTAGGATTATCTTCATTCGGGATTCTATTCGTGCAATTAAATCTAAGTTTTACAGGATATTTCGAATATGTAGCAAAACGAATTCTATATAAAATATATTGGACATCAAACCAATATAAATCCTCGAAATGAACTTCTGGATTATCAATCCTCACTAATTTCTTAATAAAATCAATGAAATCCTTATTTGTTCTTTGCTCTTTTGTAGATAAAGACAGAATATATTTTTGTTCCAATGGAGTTATTTTTCGAATACTTACACTGAATTGCTTATCATAAAGCATTTTTCCTGGTATATCTACGGCGTAATATTCTTGTGCCATTTGAGTTTCTCCTTACTTTAATTATGTATAAACGTTGTTAACTGAATAAGCTGTTCCACCGTTTGTTAGTAAATTTGTAATGGCTTTATCTACCAAACTAGACGGTGAAGTTGCCATATTCTGTATAATAGAACTATATGCTTTTGTGGAATCAAAACAAACTTTATCAACTTTAAATGTTTGTGTAAGTGTTAAGCGTTTTGGTTCCATAGAATATGCTAACTTGTAACTATCTTGAGAGCTTGGAAAACATCCCATTAATATAAAATGACATGTTGCTAATGCTTCCGCTTGGATATTCCCTGGTCCATAAATATATACATCAATATTCTTTTTATAAAGTGAACCAGGATAAAAATATTCTCCAGATCCATTAAACACCATTGAACGCCAAGCAGATAAATAATATTGTGTTAGCATATTAGCATCACAGAACATTGTAATTGATACATCACCATAAGGTTCAATATCAGATGCTACATTATAATATCCTGTTCTTACACGTCTTGTTTCTGTTTTAAACGATAATGGTTTGAATGTAATATCTTCTACAATTGGTTGATAACTTGTTAAAC
>CAMESA010000107.1 GCA_945935945.1 uncultured Mollicutes bacterium
AACAATAATTACAAAGCATGGATATATCGAGCACCTTCTGTAATACGTTGAATATTATTTGCTCTTTATCCATTAATTGACACTTTTATTATTTCCTTTTTAAAAGATTACAATTATATAAATGGAAAAAATAATGGTTTGACCTTAGATAATTACAAAGTTTTGTTTCAAATTATCCCTCCTCCATCCCATATTCCTGGTTTAAGTGCTCCAATTAGTGCATTTTTTACTAGCGCACTTCCAAATACTTTACTAATTACATTTGTAACTGTACCAATTTCAATTATTTTAGCTTTAATTATTTCTGCATTTATTAATTCAATTAAAGCATGTCAAAGATTTTTTCAAACCTTATTTTTTACTCCATATGTTACAAATATCATTGCGGTTGGCATGGTTTTTGGAGTTATTTTTTCTCATACTGGCATTATTAATAGTGTTTTTAACTTAAATGAGTTCTTTATTGAAGACAATCCAGACACAACTTACTTTAATGCGATGCTTGTTATCTTTTTAGATATTATTTGGTATCAACTTCCATTTAAAATTTTGATTTTTGTTAGTGGACTTCAAGGAATTGATAAAACTTATTATGATGCTGCTCGAGTTGATAGTGCTGGAAAATTAAAACAATTCTTTAAAATCACTGTCCCATTACTTTCACCTCAAATTTTATATATTTCAATAACATCTTTTATTAATGGTTTTAAAGAATATCAAACAATTGCTGGTCTTTTTAATAGACCTGGAACTAAAGGCAATTCATATAATTTATATACAGTTGTCTATTTTGTTTACGATCAAGTATCAAGTGGAAATGGAAACACTATTCGTTATGCTTGTGCTGGAGCTGTAGTGCTATTTTTAATAATTTTAGCCTTTACTGGTATTCAATTTTTAGTGAGTAAAAAGAAGGTACATTACTAATTATGGAAGCAAAAGAATATAAATTTGTCGTTGAAGGTTTTAAAGGTTCAACAAAAGAAACTGAGAAAAAAGAAAAGACTTTAAAAATAGTTTTTAGTATTTTTTCATATGTTTTTCTAACAATTTTTGCATTAATTATGATGTTTCCATTTTATTGGATGGTCTTAACATCTTTAAAACAAGAAGTTTTTGATGGTCGTTTTCTTGGACTCACTAATGACTTTTTTATTTCATTTTCAAATATCATGCGGAAGAATTATGTAGATGTAGTTGATCCAAGCAAATTTGATTTCTTAAATTACCTATTAAACACAGTCATTGTTTTAGTAATTTCAACAATTGGAACATTATTTATTACAATTTTTGCTTCATTTGCTTTTGCTAGACTTGAATTTAAAGGAAAAGATTTAACTTTTTATATTTATCTCATGACAATGATGATTCCTAGTGAACTTTTTGTCATTACAAATTATATTTCTGTTTATCGATATGGACTTTTAGAAGATAGATGGGGCGTGTATTTTGCAATAATGCTTCCATTTTTTGTAAATGTTTTCTACATTTACCTCTTAAATGAAAATTTTAAACAAATTCCAAACGAATTATATCTAGCAAGTAAAATTGATGGAAAAAGTGACATTAAATATCTTTTTAAAGTTATGATTCCAATTGCTTCGCCAACCTTGATTACAATTGTAATTTTAAAAGTCATTTCAACTTGGAACGCTTATGCATGGCCAAAAATTGTCACTGGAACAAGTGGAATGAGATCTGAATGGACATTAATCAGTGTTGGAATTCGTGATATTGCAAATTTTGTATATCGAGAAGGTGATAAAACTTTTGTTCTTCAATCTTTACAAATGGCAGCAACTGTTCTTGTAACAATCCCATTAGTAATAATTTTTATTGTTTTTAGAAAATACATCATGAGTGGAACGAGTAGGGCAGGTATTAAAGGATGATTTTAATTGAAGTTGCATCTTTAGTTTTTTCTTATGATTTAATCTCATCTTTTTCATCTAGACTAAAACTCTATGAAGTTAAAGATAAAAATCCTGATTTTTTCATCAAAAATGGGAAGTTTCCATATAAAAAAGAAGATTTAAAAGAGATATTGACTTCAAAATTTTACAATTTGTACAAAACTAGAGATGATAAAATCGTTCAACTTGTAAAAAATGATTCTGGAAAAGTTCTTGGAATTATTAGTTATGATGGAAATGTCGCAACACTAACTTATAATCAAAGTTATGATGATTCAACGCTTTCATATATTGAATATACTTTAAGTGAATATGCTTTTGTATATTTTTTACTTAGAAATAAAGAAGCTCTTTTTGTTCATTCTTCTTCCTTTATATATAAAGGATTAGGAGTTTTATTAATAGCAAGTAGTGGAACTGGAAAATCAACCCATCGCAGACTTTGGGAACAATACGAAGGTATAAAAGTAATTAATGATGATAAGAATGTTCTTGTTTATGAAAATGATCATTTTGTAATCTATCCAAATCCATATTCTGGAAAAGAAATCGTTGAAAGCAATGAAAATGCACCATTAAAAGCTCTTGTATTTTTACAAAGAGGCAATGATGAAGTTAAAAAAGTTAAAGAAATTGAAGTTGTGAAAAATTTATTGCCACATACAATCAATCCATCATTTATTATTGATAATGAAAAATGGAAGAATTTATATTTTAAATTAGTAAAAACTGATGCGTTTTTGCTAAAAGCAAGCATGAAACAAGATGCAGTTAATTGTTTAAAGGAGAAATTAGATGAAATTAAATAGTGATTATTCACTTGAATTAATTGATGATGAATATGTTTTGATTCATTCAAGTGCTGACGAGGTCGATTTTTCAAAAGTTATTACATTTAATGAAGTTGGTGCTTTCATTTTTAATAAGATTAAAGAAGAGAAAACTAGAGAAGAAATTTTAGACGATTTAGTTAAAGAATACGACGCACCAAAAGAAGAAATTTCTAAAGATTTAGATGAATTTTTAAATGATTTGATTAAAAACAAGATTGTTTATGAACAATAACATTAACTCTTTTATAAATTTACTTTTAAAAACTATCGAAGAAGATAAAGTTTTTGTAATGC
The DNA here is from genome assembly GCA_945935945.1 of uncultured Mollicutes bacterium. The sequence goes on from CAMESA010000107.1 coordinate 3,041, forward strand.
CAATAAATGGAACAAGCATGCTTCCTTTTTTAGATTCTTCAAAAAAAGTAAAACTTAAAAAAGCTGAATCGTTAAAAAAAGGTGAAATGTATTTTTATAAAAGGGAAAATGGTCAATATGTCTTGCATAGATTGATAAAAATTAAAAATGATAATTTGATTTTTAGAGGAGATAATCAATTTATAAATGAAAATGACATAAAGGAAAATCAAATTATTGCAAAAGTAGTCGAAATAATTGATGAAAATGGAAATATTAATAATTTATCTTCATTATCTTATAAGATTTATGTTTGTATCATGAGAAATATATTTTTTAAAAAAGTATATTTTAAACTCAGAAGGATTTTTAAAAAATGAAAAAGAAAGAAACGATCATCTTATCAATTTTTGCTATTTTAAAATCAATTTTTTCGGTTGCTCTTGTTTTAATAGTTAAAATATTAATTGATTTAGCAACAAATCATGATGAAAAAGTATATGTTGCACTGATTGTTTTTGCTTCAACTGTAATTTTTACAATTTTCTTATATGTTTTTGCCCAATATTTAAAGAATAAATATGCTTTATCTCTTGAATTAAATCTAAAAAGAACAATTTATTCTTCTTTACTTAAAAAAGAAGTATCAAAAATTCAAAAATTTCATAGTGGTGAAATTGAAAATTTATATTATGCAGATGTAAATAGAGTGGTTGGTGGATTAGTTGATTCTTTTCCTAGCGCTGCTTTATTGATTTCTCGTTTTGTATTTTCTCTTATTGCACTAGCAATTATTGATTATAGATTTTTGCTTGGAATTCTTGCTTTTGGAATACTTTTTGTTGGTTTTGGCTATTTTTACTCAAAAAAATACAAAAAATATCAAAAAAGAGCTATTGAAAGCGACGCTGAAATTAATAAATTCATGCTTGAAAGTTTTTCAAACTTAAAACTTTTAAAGTCATTAAATAGTGAAAATCGAGCTTTAGAAAGAAATAATGACGATCTAAAAAACAACGAAATCATTAAAAGAAAAAGAAATAATTTTTCTCTTATTGGTTCAAGTGGCTTATTAATCTTCTTAAGAATTGTATATCTTGGAACTTTTGTT
>CAMESA010000108.1 GCA_945935945.1 uncultured Mollicutes bacterium
TGTGGTAAGTATTCAGCATAAATATTTTTAGCACCAGTTGATGGATCTCTTGAGAATGCAACACCAGTACCTGAATTTTCGTTTAAGTTACCAAAAACCATTGATTGAACGTTAACAGCTGTACCCCATGAATATGGAATTGAGTTCATTTTTCTGTAAACGTTAGCTCTTGGGTTATCCCATGATCTGAAAACAGCTTCAACAGCTTCATGTAATTGAACAAATGGATCTGTTGGGAATTCTTCACCAAAAGTTGTTTTGTAGTATTCCTTATATTGTTTGACAAGAGCTTTTAATTGTTCAGTTGTAACTTCTGTATCAACTTTATAACCATTGTCTTCTTTAATTTTTTCGAGCATTCTATCCATATCTGTTCTTGGATGTCCTTTTGCAATGTTTGTAAACATAAGGATGAATCTACGATATGAATCATATGCAAATCTTTCGTTATTACTAACTTTTGCTAATGTTTCAACTGATTGATCATTTAAACCTAAGTTTAAGATTGTGTCCATCATACCTGGCATAGAAACTCTAGCACCACTTCTAACACTAACTAAAAGTGGAGTTTTTCCAGCTTCGATACCACCGAATGATTTTCCTGTTTCTTTTTCAACTTCTCTAATGCCATTATCGATTTGATCGATTAATTCTTTAGGCATAGATTTGTTACTATCATAATAGAGAGTACATGCTTCTGTAGAAACTGTGAATCCTTGTGGAATTGGGACACCAATATGTGTCATTTCTGCTAAGCCTGCACCTTTTCCTCCTAAGAGCTCTTTTCCTAATCCATGAGCTTCTTTAAAGAGGTAAACATACTTTTTTGCCATCTAAAAACCTCCATACATAGGCAGTTGCCTTTGCAACGTCAAGGTATTATAACAAATTTGATTTTGCTTATAAACTTATAGTTTATAAAAATTTTAAAAAATTTTTTGATGGTAAAAAGATATATTTTCAAACCAAAAAACACTTAAAATTTGGCTGAATAATTCCATATATGAATTGAAAAATTCTCAAAAACCCTGCAGAACTCAACTATTTTTGTAAAAAACTTAAAATATCCATCTCATAAAAGTGTTGTAATATTACTTATTTTTGTAATAAAAAATTTATTTCAGGTAACAAAATTTAAAAAAATAATTAAAAAAATAACAAGTAAAATTGTTGATATTTTCTTCTCTAAGAATTTTAGATTTCACTTTCCTTGCAATCTTCTTATAATATTAACATGGAACAAAAATGTGTATTGTCGATTGATTATGGAACACAAAGTGTTCGTGTTTCTATTATAGATTCAACAGGAAAATTTTTAGCATTTGAACAAGAAAAATATGTAAAACCATACTTCTCTTTGAAGCCAGGTTATGCTGAACAAGATCCAGATTTTTATTACGAATGCATGTGTAAAGCAGCAAAAAGATTAACATCTGCACATCCAGAATTAATAAAAAAATGTATAAGTGTTTCTTCAACTTGTTTTAGAGACACAGCTGCGTATTTAGATGAAAATTATAAACCTATAAGACCATCTATAATTTGGCTTGATCAAAGACAAGCAGACATAAAAGAACCAATTAATATTTTATATCGTTTTCTATTTTGGATAGTTGGAATGAGCGATACAATTCGACTAAACATGAAAAGAACACCGGCTATTTGGATGCAAGAAAACGAACCTGAAAATTGGAAAAAAGTTAAACATTACGCACCTATAAATTCATATTTTAATTACAGAATGTTGGGAGTAATGGGTGACGGCGCATCTAACATGATTGGACATTTTCCTTTAAATTTTAAAAAAGGAAAATGGTATAGCAAGAATGCTTTAAAAGGTTGCATCTTTAAAATTGACCCAAAATTAATGCCAAAAATTTATAAAATTGGAGAAGAAATTGGAAAAATTACTGAAAAATGCCATCAAGAAACTGGATTTCCTGTTGGCTTAAAATATATTGTTTCTGGAAATGATAAAGCATGTGAAGCACTTGGATGTGGCCAAATCGATAAAACTTGTGCTCATATTAGTTATGGAACAAGTTCTTCTATTGCAACAATTAATAAAAAATATTATGGTCCTCAAAAATTTTTACCAGATTATATTTCTTCGATTGATGGATTTTACTCAAGTGAATGCCAAGTTTATAGAGGATATTGGATGCTAAGATGGTTTGTAACTCAATTTGCGCAAACCGAAAGCTTAGAAGCTGATATTGAAAAAATAGCTCCCGAAGACATTTTAAATAAGAAAATAATGGAAATTAGGCCTGGAAGTGATGGTTTAATTCTGCAACCATACTGGGGACCTGGTCTTGGTCGACCTTTAGCAAAGGGGGCAATCATTGGATTTTATGATGTTCATACTAAATTTCATTTATATAGAGCAATAATTGAAGGAATAGGATTTGAACTAAAAGATGGATTAAATTCAATAATGAGAAGATCGCATAACAATATTAAATACTTAACCGTAAGTGGTGGTGGTTCTAAAAGTGATGCGATTTGTCAAATTACAAGTGATTTGTTCAATTTGCCAGTTTATAAAAGTGAAACTAGCGAAAACTCTTCATTAGGATGTGCGATGTCTCAATTTATTTCTCTTGGTGAATTTTCAACTCTTGAAGAAGCAAAGAAGAGCATGATTCGCTATGTAAAAGTTTTTAAACCTAATAAAGAAGCTGTTGAAGAATATGATGAATTATTTAAGAAAGTGTATGTCAACATATATCCTTCATTAAAAAAATCTTATAAGAATTTGACTATTATTCAAGACAGAAATAATAAAAAATAACCCTGCGTTTCAACAAAAATAGTTGAGTTCTGCAGGGTTTTTTAAATATTTTTAGGATTTTTTGAAATGTTATGATTCTAAAATTTCTTGTGATGTTGGATTAACTCCACTAAATTGTGAGTTATACAAATCAGCATAGAAACCGCCTTTTTTAAGCAATTCATAATGTGTACCAGTTTCAACGATATGACCTTTTTTCATGACTATGATAAGCTTTGCATTTTTAATTGTTGACAACCTATGAGCAATAACAAAAGATGTTTTATTTTTCATGATCCTATCAAGAGCGTCTTGAATTTGCTTTTCTGTTCTTGTGTCAACAGAAGATGTAGCTTCGTCTAAAATCAAAATTTTTGGTTTCGAAATAATTGCTCTAGCGATTGTTAATAGTTGTTTTTGCCCTTGTGATAGATTTTCGCCATCTTCACTTAACATAAAATTATAACCATTAGGAAGTGTTTGTATAAAATGATCAGCATGGGCTTCTTTACATGCGTTTATTATTTCTTCATCAGTTGCGTTTGGATCTCCAAATAATAAATTTTCTTTAATTGTGCCTTTGAATAGCCAAGTATCTTGTAAAACCATTCCGACTGAGCCTCTTAAACAATTTCTTGAATAATTAAAAATTGTTCGACCGTCAAGCTTGATATTACCGTTATTAAATACATTAATAAGAGTATTTTTTAAGAAATTATAGTGTTTTAAATCCTCTTCAGATAAAGATTCTTTGTTGTTTTGATACAATTCATCTAAATATTTAGCTATTTTATTTCTTTCAAGTTCTGTTGCTTCGCGAATATCAATGGTTTCATCAATGCTTAAATCATTGATCTTTTCGACTTTAAATAATTCATTAATTGCGTTTCTGTACAAAATTGATTTTTCTTTTAAGTCTTGATGATTAGCAATATTTGTAATTTCGTAAAAACGCATAATTAAGTTAACCATTGTTGTTTTGCCAGCGCCTGTTGGTCCAACTATTGCAACTGTATCTCCTTTATTAACATGGAGCGTAAAATCCTCGATTAATGGTTTATCTTTTACGTATTGGAAATAGACATGATTAAAATCAAATTCGCCTTGAATTAAATTTTCATCAACAATAGCGTTTTCTTTATCTTTTATTTCTTCTTTTTCATCAAGTAAATTATAAATTCTTTCAGCACTTGCTAAAACGGATTGAATAACGTTTGCTATTTGACCAATTTGTTGGAATGGTCGTGTGAACAAATTCAAGAGGTTAAAGAAAGAAAACATAGTTCCAATTTGCCCGATTAATCCACCAACGACAGCGATAAAAACATA
>CAMESA010000109.1 GCA_945935945.1 uncultured Mollicutes bacterium
CTCAGTTAAAACAGCCCCGTGCTTTAAAATTGAGACCGTAGTTTTATCTAAATCACTTCCAAAACGAGAAAAATCTAACATTTCATGATACGAAGCTAGTTTCATTCTTAAATTTTTTGAAACTTCTTTCATTATTTTGGTTTGAGCAGCAGATCCAACACGAGAAACGCTTAGACCACTATCAATTGCTGGTCGAAAACCAGAATTGAACATATTTGTACTTAAAAATAACTGCCCATCAGTAATTGAAATGATATTTGTAGGGATATATGCGCTGATATCTCCAGATTGTGTTTCAACAATTGGGAGTGCTGTTAAAGAACCGCCACCTAATTCTTTTGATAATTTGCATGATCTTTCTAACAATCTTGAGTGAAGATAAAAAATATCTCCTGGATACGCTTCTCTTCCTGGACTTCTTCTTAACAAAAGAAGTAAAGTTCGATAAGCAATAGCGTGTTTACTTAGATCATCATAAATTATTAAAACGTTTTTGCCTTTATGCATCCGATATTCAGCAATTGAAGTAGCACTAAATGGAGCCAAATATTGCATTGGTGATGGTTCAGAAGCGCTTGCATCGACAATAGTGGTGTATTTTAAAGCGTTATATTGCTTTAATTTTGCAACAATTTGAGCTAAAGATGAGTTTTTTTGACTTATTGAGCAATAAACGCAATAAGTATCTTTGTCTTTTTGATTTATAATCGTATCTATTGCAATTGCTGTTTTACCAGTTTGTCTATCGCCAATTATTAATTCCCTCTGGCCTTTTCCAATTGGTATCATCGAATCGATTGCTTTAATTCCTGTTTCGAGTGGTTCATTAACACTTGATCTATCCATAATATCTGGTGATGGAGATTCAACAGCTCGATATTCGCTAGTTTTTATTGGACCATTATCATCAATTGGCTCACCTAAAGCGTTTACAACCCTTCCTAAAAGTGCATCGCCAACTGGAACTGAAACAAGTTTGTTGGTTTTTTTGCACATATCACCTTCTTTGATTGTGACGTTGTTACCAAAAAGAGCGATTCCAACACTTGTCTCATTAATATTCATAACAATTCCATATGAATTATTTGAAAATTCAATGAGTTCGCCATACATTGCATTATCAAGACCATAGACTGTGGCGATACAATCACCAACAGAAACAACTTCTCCAATTGAAGAGGAATCGATTTTTTGATCGTATTTATTTAATTCATCTTGAATAAGTTGTGCAAGAGAATTTAAATTATTTTCCATAATTTTCTTCCTCCTTTATTGCTTGAATTATTTTATTTTTTCTTTTAGTTAATTCATCTTTAATTGTGTATTCGTATTGATAGCCATTGATAACAACTTTAATTCCAGCAATGAGATCTTTATCAATTATTTGATGAAATATTGAGGTTTTGCGGGTTTTTTGAGAAAAAATTTCTTCTAATTTGTTAATTTGGTCCTCTGATAATTCAAAAGGAGTATAGATTTTTCCTTCTAAAATATCTTTAGAATCGTTGAGTAAATCATGATAAATTTGACGGACCTGCCAAATAGAATTTAACAAATTTTGCTCTAATAAAATCTTTGCAAATCTTAAAACATCTGAGTTTATTACATCACTAAAAATGTTGTCTAAAGCTTCATTTTTTTCTGAAAGCGAAATGAAAGGATTATCTAAAAAATTTTTAAGATTGTCATTTTTTGAAATAGACCAAGCAATGAACTTTAAATTTTCACCATAAACAACTTCGAGCTTATTTTGTTCTGCGTTTTTAAAAAAGCCTTCAGTAATTTTTATTAGTAAAGCGTCTTTGTTCATACTGTCTTAGACATTTCCTCGATAAACTCGTCAACAAATTTATCGTGGTCATCTTTTTTAACCTCTCTTTTTAAAATTTGTTCACTTGCTTTAAAAGCTGTATCGACAATTTCTGTTTTTGAATCTTCTAGCATCTTTTTTCTTTCATTTTGAATTTCTATATGTGCTAATTCTTTTTGGTGTTCGATGTTTGTTGCTAATTCTTTTTCAACCGTCGCAACTTTTTCTTGAGCAGTAAATTGTGCGTTTTGAACAATTTCACCAGCTTCTTTTTGACTGTTCAAGATTATTTCATTAGCTTTATTCAATGCTTCTTGAGCTTCTTTTTTAGCGTTTTCGCTATCTTTTATATTTTTTTCGATATATTCGCTTCTTTCATTTAGTTTCTTTTTTAATGGTTTATATGCAAAAATCATGAAAAGAATTACAACTAAGATGAAAATAGTTAATTGAATTAGTGTAACCCAAAGATTTGGAAGCATATCAAAGACTGTGGTTTTGATTCTATCTCCAATTTCATTTGTATCACAACTTGATAATAGAAGTAGTGAAAAGAAAAAAGTTGTATTTTTAATTAACTTTTTAAACATATTTTCCTTCTTTAGATAACAAAAGCCATTAAAATTGCAACGACAAGAATATAAATAGCAATTGATTCGATTAAACCAACACCAATAATCATTGTAGTTCTGACATCTTTAGCAGAATTTGGATTTCTTCCAATACTTTCCATTGCTTTTGATACAGCAAGACCCTCACTTAATGCAGCAATTGCCATAGCGATACATGCAATACCTAATCCAATAAAATTCATATTTTTTTCTCCTTCAAGCTTCTTTTTTGGCTTTTTAATAGTTTTTTTTCTTCTTTTCTCTTTTTAATTTCAAGTTTTAGTGCCTTTTCTTCTTCCATTTCTTCTAATGAAACATATTCATTTGAAATATAGATCATTGTTAAAATGCAGAAAACAGCAAGTTGAATACATCCATCAAATATATCGAAATATAAGTGGGCAATAGGTGCAATAAGTGGTTCTAAAAAGAAACCAAAAAAACTTCCTTCAGGTGGAATTGCCGTACCTAAACCTACATATATAAGAGTGATGACACAATAGCCAGCAAGTGCATTACCAAATAAACGAAGTGTTAATGATAATGTACTTGACCACATTGTAATCAAATTGATGGGTAAAAAAAGTGGAATTGGTTCTATATATCTTTTAAAATATGACCATTTTTTATACTTTATTGCAGTAAAATGCGTTAATACGAAAGTACAGATCGCAATTGATAATGGAAATGCGATGTTTGTAAATGGGTTTGGTAATGCTTGTAAAAAAGCTTCTGAACCAGGTTGAAAAACATTTGGTATGCCAATCATTCCAATAAAAAATCCAATTAAAATATAAAATCCTAAGAAAGAAATATAACCACCAAAATTACTAAAAGCAGGTCCCATAATCTCTTGAACTTGTTTGTCAGCAAAATTGATAACAATTTCGCAAATATTCATAAAACCTGATGGTTTTCTTAAAGGATCATAATTTCTTACTTTTATATTAATAATAAGGATTAGAATAAGCGAAATTAAAAAGGCAAGTAAACTTGTCATAAATTCTGGTGGTAAAGTTGACCAACTTATAGGCGCAATAATTTTTCCAAAATCCATAAGTACATCCTTTTTTATCAAACAACAATTAAATACCTATAAATTAAAAAAGTCAAATAATAGAAACAAAAAATATGTTGTTTTGTAAACAAATATTTTTAAGGCAAAATTTTCTAGCGAATTTGTTAAATTTAAAAGCAAAATTTGTTGTTGTGTTGATTTCCTTTTATAAAAATAGAATTTTGAAAACTTGATTAGTGCTAGAAAAAATAACACTTTATTTTTATATATTTTAGAAAAAATAGTTGAGTTCTGCAGGGTTTTTGAGAAATTTTTTCCTTTTTAGTTCGCATAATTTGGACATAAATAAGTTCATCAAAAATATACTAAATTTAACAATATTAATTTTTCATTAAGATATATCGTATTATTCGTGCTTTTTTATTTCCTTATAGGATAATATGTCGAATTCAAACAGGAGGTAATTTTATGTTTAAGAAAGGATTTACATTAGTTGCTGCCATCTCACTAGTATCTTTAGGAGTTGGAGCACTTGCATCATGCGGCAAAGATAACCCAATTAAATTTGTAGGTTTGAATGAAAATAACACATTAGATGT
>CAMESA010000110.1 GCA_945935945.1 uncultured Mollicutes bacterium
ATCATCACAAAAAACACTAAACCTTTTATTAAAATCCATAGATTCAAATTCAATAGCAGATTTCTTATTAGGTAATCTAAATGCTTCACCACCATTATTTTTTTCCATAATTAATAAATAATGGTTAAACTTTCTTGGATATGTGAAAACATAAAATTTTCCTGGATTATGGTTTTCTGTACGATGCCTATTACCATCTTTGTCAGTATAATAATGATAAAAAATCAAATCATAATCTGCACCAACAAAAGTTAATCCTTCATTTCTTGAACAAAAATAATTACTTGTTTTATATTCATCTGGTCTATTCAAAATCTCAGATTGATTTAAAACTTCAAAAGAAAGACCCTTTGAGTAATCATAGCTATACCCTTCTTTGAAAAACATATTTAAAAAATAATCTTTAAATTTTTCATTAATTTTTCGTTTAAATCTTGAATTAAAAAATGATTTAAAAACAAAAATAAACGTTATTCCAAGAATTATAAAGGCAAAACTTAATGCAAAGATTGTTGTGTAGTCTTCAAAATCTTCGCTATACCATCCAAAAAAAGGTGTAGCAAATAAGAATAATCCAACAAATGCCACAGCAGAAGAAATGCCCATTGCAATTAGGGCATTTTTTCTTATTTTTAATCTGTAAGCTTCTAAATTTTCAATTTCTTTTTCGTTATTCATTTAAATTAGAATTCAAACTTGACGTCTTCACGTTTTTCTTCATCTGCTCTGAAGAATTCTTTATTTTCTGAGAAACCGATACGATTTGCAACAAACGAAGATGGGAAAGTAACTCTTCTTTGATTAAATGTTGAAACGTTTTGGTTGTAAACTCTACGTGCAGCTTGAAGTTGTTCTTCACAATCAGAAGTTCTTGCTTGAAGTGTTGAGAATTGAGAATCAGCTTTTAATTGAGGATATTGTTCTAAAACAACATTAATTCCTCTTTGAACTTGATTGAGACTTGTGTTAAGTTGACTCTTTTCTTCGAGCGATAAATTGCTAATTCCTTGATTTGGATTTCTCATAGCAATTACTTTTTCTAATGTTTCAGATTCATGTTTTGCATAACCTTTAACAGTAGCGAGTAATTTTGTTAATAAATCAAATCTTTTTGTTAATGCGACATCAATTCCACTGTTTGCTTCATCAATTTTAACAGCTGCTCTTCTAAACCAGTTAGCTGTTGAAATCCACCAAGCAATTATTGAAATAATAATGATTACAACAAGTGCGATAATAACTAAGGCAATAATTAAACCATCAGACATATTTTTTCCTCCATAACGTTAAATATTTTAATATATTCAACAAAAGTTAAAAAGAAAATATTTAATAAACGAGCGAAAAAACACTACATTTTCATCGTCGATTGAAATAAAAACATAATAATAAATTGAAATCTTCGAAAAAACCGAATTAATTCGATATTTTTTAACGATTGAATTGAATAATATGTCAAAAATTTAGGTGCTACAAAAAGTGATTTAAACGAAATAGTAGTTAAGTAGTAGATTTCTAGTGGAAGACTAGTAGGTTTCTAGTACATTTCAAGTAGGTTTTTTACCAAAGAACACAAAAAATTGGACACTTTATGCAAAAAGCATCAATCATTTTTCTAAAAAATTGAATTTTAAGTTCAATAAATGTCACTAAATACTAAGAAAAAGGAGGCGCCACACCTCCTTTTAAATTAGTTAGTTGAATAATTATTTTTTAAATTCGATTTTGTTTAAATGCCAAATGTCTTTATTGTATTGCTCAATTGTTCTATCGCTTGAGAAATATCCACTCTTTGCGATGTTGACTAAGCAACTCTTTGTCCATGCATCTCTGTTTTTATAATGTTCTTCAATCTTTTTGGATTCTTTAACATAAGCATCAAAATCAAGTAAGATGTAGTATTCATCATTATGATTCATGATTTCATCAAAGATTGCTCTAAATCTATCGTTGATTCCTTCGCACCATGGACCATTGAATAATGAATCTAAAATTCTTCTAATTCTTGGGTTTTGGTTGTATAAATCCCAAGGATTGTAGACACCAGTATTTTTAATTGATTCAATATCTTTGACTTTTAATCCAAATATGAAGCTATGTTCATCGCCAACTCTTTCATGAATTTCAACGTTTGCACCATCTAATGTTCCAAGAGTTAATGCACCATTCATCATAAATTTCATATTTGATGTACCACTTGCTTCTTTTCCAGCTGTAGAAATTTGTTCACTAATATCTGATGCAGGAATAATCAATTCAGCTAATGAAACACCATAGTTTTCCATAAATACAATTTTCATATATTTATTTACTTCTGGATCGTTGTTAACAACATTTGCAACTGCATTGATTAAATTAATAATTTCTTTTGCAAAATAATAGCTTGGTGCTGCTTTTGCTCCAAAAATAAATGTATGTGGAACCATTGTGAAATCTGGATTGTTTTTGATCTCAAAATAATAATGAATAATTCTAAATACATTCAATAATTGACGTTTATAAGCGTGTAATCTCTTGATTTGAGTATCAATAATTGAGTGTGTATCAATTTCAATGCCATAATTCTTTGCAATGAAATCATGTAATCTAATTTTATTATTATGTTTAACTTTTCTTAATGCATTAAGTGTTTTATCATCGTCAACATAAGCTAATAATTTTTCTAAATCATCAGGGTTTCTAATCCAAGAATCACCGATTTTTGAAGTAATTAAATCTGATAATTCAGTATTTGAGTACATGAGCCATCTTCTATGAGTGACACCATTTGTTTTATTGTTAAATTTGTTAGGGAAATATTTATAGAAGTCTTTGAAAGTTTCTCTTTTTAAGATGTCTGTATGTAAAGCAGCGACGCCATTTACGCTAAAACATGTAAAAATAGCTAAATTTGTCATTCTAATCATGCCATCTTTAATGATTTGCATGTTATACATTTCACTTTCAGAGACATTATTTTGGTGCATCCAAATTAAACTTCTTCTGTTAATTTCTTCAATAATCATGAAACATCTAGGAATTAAATTTTGGACATATTGAATTGGCCATTTTTCTAATGCTTCAGGCATAATTGTGTGGTTTGTGTATGCAATACATTTTGTTGCTTGTTCCCAAGCTTCATCCCAACCAAATCCATGTTCATCCATTAAAATTCTCATCAATTCAGGAATTGCAAGAATTGGATGTGTATCGTTTAATTGGAAAACATAATGTTCATGTAATTTGTGTAAATCTCCACCAGTTCTTAAATATCCTCTAATAGCGCTTTGTAAACCAGCACTAACGAAGAAATATTGTTGTCTTAAACGTAAGATTTTACCATGTTCAGTTGTATCATCTGGGTATAAACCATGGCAAAGTTCGTTAATTTGAGCTAAATAATCATTAAATGAGATGTTTGTTGGTAAATTTTCTTGGCTTGGTTGAGCTTTCCAAAGTCTTAAATTATTTGCAACGCCATTTTTATAGCCAACAATTGGGACATCGTATGGGCAAGCAGTAACTTTTGTTGCATTAACAGTTCTAATTGCGTATTCGCCATTTGGTTTTAAGAAAGTTTCAGCATTTCCATAAAAACTAACTTCGACTGAATGCTTTGGTTTTCTAACTTCCCAAACATAACCGTTTTGTAACCATTGATCTGGAAGTTCGATTTGTTTTTCATTAACAATTTTTTGTTTGAAAAATCCATATTCATATCTGATACAGTTTCCATGACCTGGATACCCAAGTGAGGCAATTGAATCTAAAAAACATGCAGCAAGACGTCCAAGACCACCATTACCAAGTCCAGCGTCAGCTTCCATATCTTCTAATTCTCCAATATCGATGCCAAGTTCACTTAAACCATTTTTGCATAAATCATAAATTCCTAAATTCATCATATTATTTGTTAATAAACGACCAATTAAGAATTCCATTGAAAAGTAAATTAATTGTTTTTCATTATTTTCTAGAACGTATTCTCTTGATTGACGCCAATTATAATTAGCATAATCTCTGACAAGTTCACCTAAAATATCAT
>CAMESA010000111.1 GCA_945935945.1 uncultured Mollicutes bacterium
TTTCAACACTTGCCTTTTCATTGGTGTTTCTTTGACTGATCCAAATATGAAAAGACTCCTTGAAGCTAGCGCGAATCCATTAAAATTCAATTTTATATTTATGAAAAAAGAAGAAGGCTTTAAGGAATCAACATATCGATCAGTTACCAACTATTTTTTCAGTTACGATTTAATCACAATTTGGATTGATAAATACGAAGAAATTGGTCTTTGGTTGTCTCTAATTTAGGACAAATTTTTTCTAGTTTTTGGTTTAAAATAAGTAAGTACATCATGGACAAAAATCAAAGAAACTTGCATTAATAATCCGAGCAAAAAATTCGATTTTTACAAAAATAGTGGAGTTCTGCAGGGTTTTTGAGATATTTTTGAAATTTTTAACTTTAAATTTTTGATTTTTTTTGCGTTTATTATTGTTTACAATAATAAGCGTTTTTCATATAATTATAGCCATGAGAACAAATGGAATTTTAATGGCGATTAGCTCTCTTCCAAGCAAGTATGGGATTGGCGATTTTGGTAAGAGTGCTTATGAATTCGTCGATTTAATTAAAAGGGCCAATATCAAGATTTGGCAAATGTTACCTTTAAATCCTACAGGCTTTGGCAATTCACCATATCAATCAACTTGTGGTTTTGCCCTTGATCCTATTTACATTGATCTTGAACAATTAGAAAAAGAAGGACTCATCAAATCTTTAAAACCATTCAACGAAAAACGAAAAGTTGTTGAATATGATAAAGTTAGAGCTCACAAAGACAAATATTTAAACGAAGCTTTTGAAAAACAAGAAGATACAAAATCTCCTTCTTTTAAAAAATTTATAAAAGAAAATCCATGGGTCATTGACTATGCTCATTTTACTGTTTTATTGAAGAAAAATAATTACAGAGACTGGTATTTTTGGCCTAAAGAAGAAAGATATGCACATTATGAGAACAAATTTGATTTTTCACCTTATGAAAAACAAATTTTATTCATTGAGTGGTGCCAATTTATAGCTTTTAAGCAATTTTTGAAGCTTAAAAAATACGCAAATAAAGCTGGAATTGAAATTATGGGTGATATTCCATTCTATGTTGGAGCTTCAAGCAGTGATGCATGGGCTAATCAAGATGAATTTTTACTTGATGAAAATGATTACCCAGATGGAATTGCAGGTGTACCACCAGATTATTTCTCAAAAGATGGTCAAAGATGGGGAAATCTTCTTTACGATTGGAAATATATGAAAGATGATGGCTTTACATTTTGGACAAATCGTATTGAAATTCAAGCAAAATTATATGATTGGATAAGAATTGATCATTTTAGAGCATTTGATACTTATTGGAATATTGATCCAAAATGTCCTACAGCTATTGAAGGAAAATGGGAACATGCTTTTGGAGATGAATTTTTCAATCAATTTTTAAGTTCTCATAAAGATATTAAAATTGTTGCAGAAGATTTAGGCGATTTATTCCCAAGTGTTTTAGAACTTAGAGATAAATATAATTTGCCAGGCATGAATGTTTTAGAATTTTCTATTTTTGATAGCAAATCTGAGATGATTGAAAATCAAGTTATTTATACTGGAACACATGATAATGACACTTTAGTTGGTTGGTTAGATAAATTAACTGAGCAAGAAAAAGAATTATTAAAGATTCTTTTAAAGAAATCAGGTGTTAAAGGAAGATCTCAAAAGGAAAAAATGATAAATACTGTTTTTGGTTCTCCATGTAAAATTGCAATTTTACCAATTCAAGACTATTTAGGACTGGATTCTAAAGCTAGAATGAATGTTCCTGGAACATGCGGTGAACAAAACTGGGCTTTCAGATTAGTAAATTTCAATGATTTTGAGAAAGTAATTCCATATATTAAAGAACTAAATAAGAAATTTGATAGATGATTAATATTTGTTTAGTATCACTTGGATGCGCAAAAAATACAGTTGATAGTGAAGCAATTTTGGCTCTTTTTAAGGAGCCAGATTTTAAAATTGTTAATAATTACGAAGAAAGTGATGCAATTATTGTAAACACATGTGGTTTTATACAGAGTGCAAAAGAAGAAGGCATTAGTGTAATTTTAGATGTCTTATCTTATAAGAAAAAAACCATTGTTATTGGTTGTTTAGTTGAAAGATATTATAAAGAATTAAGTGAATCTTTAAAGGAAGTCGATTTATTTGTCCGTTTTAAAGATGAATATACAAAACTTCCAATGATGATTTCAAATTTATTTGATAATAAATACGAAATTCCTGAGTTTGATATCTTCAAAAGAATTGATTCTTTTTCAAATGCAACATCTTATATAAAAATTAGCGAAGGTTGCAATAATTTTTGTGCATTTTGTGCGATTCCTTTTATTCGCGGTCGCTTTGTTAGTTACGACGAAGATAAAATCGTTGAATATGCAGCAAAAATGGCTAAAAATGGTGTAAAAGAAATAATTTTAATTGGTCAAGATCCTACGAGTTATGGTAAAGATTTTGCTGACAAAGATATAAATTTACTTCATTTAATGAAAAGGATTGAAGCAATCGATGGTATTGAATTTATTCGACCACTTTATTTATATCCAGAAGGAATTAATGAAGAATTGATTCAATTTATGGCAAGTTCTAAAAAATGTGTCCATTATTTTGATGTACCAATTCAACATATTTCAACTAATGTTTTGAAAAATATGCATCGAAGAGATACAAAAGAATCGACAATTGAAAAATTGAATTTAATTAGACGATTAATTCCTGATGCAGTAATTAGAACATCTTTAATTGTCGGATTTCCTAAAGAAACAGATAAAGATTTTAAAGAATTATTAAATTTTGTCTCCGAATTTAAATTTAATCACATTGGAGTTTTCACTTATAGTAGAGAAGAAGGAACAGCTGCCTTTAACATGAGACCTCAAGTTTCTCAAAAAGTGAAAAATCGCAGAAAAGATGAAATCATGAAACTTCAACAATCTATTTCTTATAAGTTAAATAAGAATGAAATTGGAAAAGAGTTCAAAGCATTAATTACTGGAAAATCAAAAGGTGATTATTTAATAAGCTGCTATCTAAATGGACCTGACGATATCGATGGTAAAATTATTCTAAAATCGTCGAAAAGTCATGACATAGGAGATGTTATAAAAGCAAAAGTAATATCAGCTTATGTTTATGATATTATTTGCGAAGAGATATAAAGTACTAAAAATTAATTCCTGAGTAATCAGGAATTTTTTTTGCAAAAAATTTTTAAAAAACTTAAAAATTTTTAAAAAAAATATTTTTCGTTCCTATTATTTAAGTGAAAGGGGTAAAAATCTTATCACACCTCATTTACTCCTTTAGAAACAATGTATGAAATTAATAAAGAATCACCATATCGGCTAATCTTTCGTTGTTTCATTAGCCTAATAAAGAAAAATTCACATTAAAAGGAAAAAAATTAAAAAAACTAAAAAATTTTTAAAAAAATTAATTTTGATTCCTATTATTTAAGTGAAAGGGGTAAAAATCCTCACCTTCCTAAAATTACCCCTTTAGAAACAACGTAACAGTTCTAGAAATATACCCTTCAATTGGCTAATCTTTCGTTGTTTCATTAGCCAAATCAACAAAAAATTCACTTTAAAAGGAAAAAATTAAAAAAACTAAAAAATTTTTAAAAAAATTAATTTTGATTCCTTTTATTTAAGTGAAAGGGTTAAACAAACTTTAATCAAAGATTTGTTTGATAAAGGTTGAAGTAGGAGCATTCGTCTCTTTTAAAGAATTGTCTCCATGAGTGCTTCTACTTTGATCTTTATCCTTATTATTAATAAGATTAAGGTCATTTATGTTTTATCTTCTCAATTTTAATGAAAGAGGCAATCAATTCCTCAATCCTCACTTCAAACATATCCACGCCTCTTTCATTAATAATTGAACTAGAGATAGTTATTTTGGAACCTTGATAACCGTTAGCTATCTCTACTTCGATTATTATTCTTGATTAAATCAATTTTTAAATTATGTTCAATATCA
>CAMESA010000112.1 GCA_945935945.1 uncultured Mollicutes bacterium
CACTGGCTTTTATACCGATAATTGTTGATGTATCTTCAATTTTGTAAAAAAAATTATCATTGTTAAATATTTCAAAAGTAAAATCATTTTCAATATTTATCAATTCACTTGTGCCATCTTTAAAAGTTTGGTGGTAGAAGGAATTTAAGCTAAAAGTCATTGCTTCTTCACGATTTAATGTTATTCTTGTAGGAATATCTGAAAAATCATACTCAGTTTCATTAATCATGAGCTTTGCATAATTGACTAAATAAGGCTTAATTTTGAATTCGTATACCTTTTTTGTTGAATTTTCATAGCCAAGTAAAGTGTCTTCGATTTGGCTGTAAATTGTAATGCTTAGATTTCCTTCCTTTTTAGGGACTAAAGATAATGTACCTGTTTCTTCATTTGTAAAAATTTCAACCTTTTCTCCATCATCAATCTTGTATAAAATTTTTGAATTTTCTAAATAATTCTTATTTATTGCATTTGACCCGTTTGCAGTAATTTTTCCTTGGAAGAAACTTTTATATTCATGATTCAAAATCAAAGTATTTTCTTCTTCATTATTAAATTTTAAAAGGTTGACATCAGTTATTTTTGAATCAGAAGAGGTATTTTCATATGTAAAGTTGATTTGTACGGATTCATTTAAATTCTTGTCAGGATAATATTTAACGTATCCGCCGACTATAACATTACTTAATGGCTGGAGTTTAATTGTTGAATATGACTTTGAAATTATCTTAAACGCGGAGCTGATATCAGGATCAATTTCCCATTTAAAATTCTTTAAGTCATATTCCTTATATTTAAATGAGTCGATGAATTTTACTTGTATATTTGCATCATCTTTAATGATGTAATTTGTGGTTTCGTATTGAAGATATTTTGTATAATAAAATTCATAATTTTGCTGCGTTTGTTTAACATGATTAAAGTTTATTTTTAGCAGTTTTTTGAATGTTATTTTCGTTGTCGTTTCTATTTTTTTATCATATGAAATTTTAACATTTGATGTGAAATCATCAGAAGTATTAACATTAGAATTTGAAGTATTCAATGATACTACAAATTGAAAAAACCCTGCAGAAATCAATTCTTTTTTTGAAATTGAAAAGAAATCAGGATTTTTGTCGAATTTAATTTCTAGTAATTCTTCATCAAATGGGGCGTGAATTGAGTGATAATTTAATGCAATTTTTAAAGATGTTTGATTTAGTGAAATTACCCCTAAATCATCCTTAACTGATAAAGAATTTATTTCATAATTTATGGACTCCAAAGGTTGTACATTTACGTGTAATGTTGTATACACTTTTTCATTGCTTATATACGTTACAAAAATATCACATTGCCCTGGAGAAATCGCTTTAATTAAGCCATAACTTTCGTCTACTTGAGCGATATTTGGATCACTTGATGAATATTTAATTCCAATATCAGTAGCATTTGTTGGTTCATATGATGGATTTGTTTGGTACGTGTCGCCTTCATATAACGTTATATCGCTTTCTTCTAATTGAATGGAAGTCATATAAATATCTTCTACCTTAAAAGGATAAGAATGTTTTAACTCTTCTTTTGCGGTTGACACTGCATTAATTATGACTTCACCAGCTTTTAGGAATGATATTTTTTTCTCTTCTGGATTAATTTTTGCAATTTCTTGATTGCTTGATGTAATATTTAACCCAATAAATGAAGTGCTGCTTGGTTCAAATACCGTCTCGTAAGTCAAAATATCGCCTGGATTATATGTATCTTTATATTGTTCATTGTTAAAAGAGAGATTAAAATCATGAATATCAACAATTGTGTTGCTGTCATGATTGCTATCGATAACATCTTGAACAATATTTGTGATTGCATTTGATTTATCAGCACTAGATGTTCCATCAACGGCGCTTTCAGCTAAAATAACTGCTGCGCAAGTTAAAAACATGCCAAGTGAAAGCCGCTTAAAAAAACCTTTAACTGTAATTCGCCTCATAATTAATAAAGTTATAAACTTATGTCTTTTAAAATTGTAGCGAAAAAGAAATATTTGGACAAACTTTTTCTCATTGTATATAATTTTAATGCTTGCCCTGATGGCGAAACTGGTATACGCGCTAGACTTAGGATCTAGTGAGGAGACTCGTGCAGGTTCAAGTCCTGTTCAGGGCACCAAAATTTATACTCTAATTTTATCAATAACAAAGATAAACCTTTTGATAAAATTGTTTTGGATAAAAACTTAAAAAAGAATTTTAAATTAAGTTGCTTGGATATTCCAAGCTATTTTATTTAATAATGATAAATAGATTTTGTAGAAGTAAAAAGTTCATTCTTTTATGAGTTAAATTAAAAATAGTATTAATCGTCGTATCTCTCCTGTTGTCGTTTGGTGATTAAGCTATTAATGTAGAGATTAAATCTGCTTTTTAATTTATATATGTATTTTTTTGAAAAACAAATAAAAATAATAGATACAGGAAATTTTTACTCTCTTTTAGAATATTTTTATAATATTTTTTTATTTTAGGTGTAGAATATATAGATGTATTTTATCTAGGGGGACTGTATAATAACATAGTTTTTCTGCTTTCTAGCAAAATCTACACTTGTTCTTTTTTTGTCGCGTTATATTTTAAAATACTTCAAAAATCAGCAAAAAAGATTAATTTTTTGCTTTAAATATCAGTTTTTGATATTCAAGCGTGAGACTATTATACATAGGGAATTATTATGAATAAATGCGATATCGTACTAGTTATTTTTTACACTCTTTTAAAAGAAAAGCGATTAAAAAAAGAGGATATTATGAGTGAATATGAAGTATCAAATGCTACATTTGCTCGTTATATTGCTGAAATTAGAGATTTTTTGCTTGAAAAAGAACCAGCTCTTGAATTAACTTATAGCAGAACAAAAAAACAATATTTTTTAAAAGATATAAAAAGAGATTGATTTTCATCAATCTCTTATTTATTTAATCCTTTTTGCATTTTTTATTTTTACAAAACACATAATGAACTGATATAGTCCAAATAGTGCTAATAGAATTCCAAAAATACACCATGTGTATTTGTTTACTTCAGGAACTAGGATTAAAACTAAACCAATAGTTAATAATACTGCACCAACTATTACTTTTGTTAAACCAAGATTTACGCGGTTTTGACATAACGAAACAATACCACTAATAATAACGATTCCACCAATTGATGAAACTGCGACTGTGATCACTTGGGTCAAAATTGTAATTGCATTGATATAACTTGCAAAAATACTTACTGAAAGTCCAATTAAAACTGCTGATGTAATTCCACTTAAATAAATAAGGCTACCATCATCATAAATTGCCTTAAATAATAAGAAAATTGCATAAATCAATATAGCACTAGCTAAAATGTAATTTAAAATATTAGCATTTAAAAGTGAGCAAGCAATTAATACTCCAACAACAATAAGTAAAATGCTTTGTGAAATTTGTAACGCTTTTTGTTTTGTCATAATTTACCTCCGATAATATTATAGACAATGTTTGAAAATTTGTTTAAAAAATTTTGAAAATTAAATAAAATTATTTAATTTTTTAAAGTTTTTTGTAGTTACATAAGAAAAAATCCTAGCTGAAAAAGAAAATAGTAACGACTTAAGAGCTTAGTAAATTCAGTTAATTTGGGTGCTTTTGTTTTTATATAAAACATAAAAATATTTCAAAAAGCCTGCAAAACCTCAATATTTTTTCAGAAAACTAAAAAATCAATTGTAAAATTTGCATATTTTAGCCGCTAGATTTTTCTTAAAATTATTTATTTTTTCGTTTTTTCTTTATATAATATTTAGGTCGCAACTAGACGTATGAGCGCAACGAAGTTTGATCTCTTCAGATTATACAAATTTCTTCTTGATTTTAGATTTCTATTTGTAGTATATTATTTAAGCACCTATGAATGGGTCTTTAGCTCAGCTGGTTAGAGCGCACCCCTGATAAGGGTGAGGTCGATGGTTCAAGTCCATTAAGAC
>CAMESA010000113.1 GCA_945935945.1 uncultured Mollicutes bacterium
AAATCGCATGGAATTAATTATTAGTTTTAATAATAATCTATATATTTTTTTAATTTTTATGGGCTTTTGATCATATTTTTTACTATTCCAATTTATCTATAAAGATTTTGATAAATTGCCCGATTTTCATAAAATTATTGCTAGTTTTTAGTAATTTTTTAAGAATATAACGCTTTTTTAGTTTTAATTACTTCAAAATTAACTAAGAAAAATCATTGAAATTACTGACTATGAAATAATAATTTTTTTGATAATTAATCCTTCCAAAACTAAATGCAACTTTTCAATAGTCGATTTGCGTTTACTTTTGGGAATTCGTAATGAGACTGCTTGCGATTTTAGACCGCATAGAAACGTCAAAACTAAAGCTATTCTAAATTTTGATAGTAAGTTATATAATAGTCAAGGAGATGAATTTATTATGGATTTTAAGAAGATTTGTGAACCATATAAAAAAGAAGCTTATGAGTTTTTATTAAAGGATTTAGCAATTAATAGTGTATATGATCCAACTACAATTACTTTAGAAGCTCCATATGGTAAAGGCGTTTTTAAATGCTTTGAACTTTTAAAAGAATGGGCAATTGATAATGGTTTTAAAGTTGATATGTGTGATGGACATTGTATCGAACTTGAATGCGGAAATGGGGAAAGATTAATTTCTATTTTTGCTCACCAAGATGTTGTACCTGCAACAGGAAATTGGAATCATGAACCTTTTGAACCTTATTATGATGAAAAAGAAAATCGTTTATATGCTAGAGGAACAAGCGATGATAAAGGACCTGGTATATCATGCTTATATGGCTTAAAAGCATTAAAAGATAATAATCTTATTAAAAATTTTAGGGTTAGGTTTGTATTTGGTGGAGATGAAGAAAGAGGTTCATCCTGCTTAGATTACTATTTTAAAGAACTTAAAAAAGAATATCCTACCTATGGATTTACACCAGATGCTGATTTTCCATTAATCTATGGTGAAAAAGGTATTGTTAATTACGAATACAAAGGTCATTTACCATTAAATAATGTAATTTCGATTAAAGCCGGTGTAGCAAGTAATTTAGTTATAGATAAAGCTGAAGTTAAGGTAAGTGAACCTGAAAAGTTACTTGAATATCTTAAATCAGATGAAAGAGTTCAATGGAATCAAATAAACAACGACACATTTACTATTTTAGGAAAATCTGCTCACGGAAGCACCCCAGAACTTGGTGTTAATGCTGGTGTTATCGCATTAGGAATTCTTGGAGAAGTATATAACAACCCAATGCTAACTCTTTTATGCAATGAGTACAGTGACTACAATGGTCAAAATATGCATGTAAAATATGAATCAAAAGATATGGGTCTTACAACATACAATGTTGGAACACTTAACTATGAAGATGGTTTCTTTTCGATGGTTGTCAACTTTAGGCACCCTGAAAATGTGGATGCAGACAAAGTTCTAAGTAAAATTGAAGCATGCTCGCCATTACCAATTACAATTTTAAGTAAGGCACCATATTTATATTTTGATCCTGAAAAGACACCTTTTATAAAAGAATTATATAAAGTCTATGTAGAGGAAACTGGCGATACTACACATAAACCAATGGCAATTGGTGGTGGAACTTATGCTAAAGAAGCAAAAAACACAATTGCTTTTGGCAGTTGTTTCCCTGGAAAAGTTGATCACATCCATGAAGCAAATGAAAAAATCGATTTAGAAGATTTCTATAATTCAATTTCAATTTATGCTCATGCAATTTATGCACTAGGTAATTTAAAAGATGAGAACTAGATATAAAAAGCGGGCAGTAAATTATTTAGCAGAAAATTTTAAAAATCAATTTTTGTTAGTCGATGATGAAATTGAGATAAAGAAAATTCAAGATTTTGTAAACGGAGATAATTCATATCTTGAAATTGGTCCTGGTAAAGGAAGATTCATTTTAGATATCGCTGCGAGAAATAAAGATAAAAAATTTTTAGTGATAGAACTCGATAGAACTATTTCTGGAATCGCTTTAAAAAAGATTGATGAAAGCGGATTAGAAAATGTTAGATTGATTTGTGGTGACTTCTATAATCTTGCAAAATTTTTAAATTCATCCAGGTTTAGAGGGGTTTTTCTTAATTTTAGTGACCCTTGGCCTAAAAAAAGACACGAGAAAAGACGACTAACTTCTAAAAATTTTTTATTAGAATATGCTAATATTTTGTCTGACGATGGCTTAATTTATTTTAAAACTGACAATGATAATTTCTTTGAATATTCAAGAGAAATGTTTATAAATTATGGTTGGAACATTGTTTATGAAAATCACAACTACATTGATATTGATGAGTTTGATGGAGAAACTGAATTTGAAAATCGATACAAAAATCAAGGAATTAATATCAAGAGATTAATATTAAAAAAGGATGAGAAAACACTCACCAAGTCAAAAGAAGAGGAAAAAGAAAATGAGCAAAAGATACGCACTATATTACAATAAGGAAACAATTGGTGATTGTTTGATGATTGTTTTTGAATCTAACACAACTCCGACAAAAGTAGAAAAAAATGATAATGTTGTTTCTTTATATGCTCACGATGAATTAATCGGCGTTAACATTTTTAATATCTCACAAATAATGAAGATAAAGGCTCATGGTTTTATACCAATAATTGATGAAAATGTGTTAAAAATTATAAATTCAATCCTCCAAAATGCAAATATCGAACCTTTAGATCCTAACATTGGAAGTGGATTTAAAGTTGCTTTAATTGAAGAAATTGAAGAACATCCAGATAGTGAACATCTTCATATTTGCAAAGTGAACGTTGGAAGCGAAGAAAAACTTCAAATCGTCTGCGGAGCATATAATGCAAGAGAAGGACTTAAATGTGTTTGCGCTACACCATACACATTTATGCCAAATGGCCAGCAAATTATTCCAAATAAATTACTTGGTATAGAGAGTTTTGGTATGCTTTGTTCTGGTAGGGAACTTGGATTAGAAGGTTTCGAAAATAAAAGAGGCTTGCTTGAATTAGATGATTCCTACTTAGTAGGAAATGACTTTTTTAAGGATTAATTTAGTTTTATTGTTTCTAAAAATGTAAAAGTTTTCATAAATAATGTAAATTTTTACATTTTTATTTAGTTTTCATTATTGGT
Source organism: uncultured Mollicutes bacterium (assembly GCA_945935945.1). The sequence goes on from CAMESA010000113.1 coordinate 3,150, forward strand.
TTTTTTTATATGTGCTAAAATATCATAGGAGAAAGCCATGGAAAACACAAAAGAGAGAGTTACTATTTATGAGGTAGCTAAAGCTAGCGGTGTCTCCCTCGCGACAGTTTCACGTGTTATTAACAATACCGGAACAGTTAAAGAAGACACAAAACGTACTGTTTTATCTGTTATTAAAAAGCTTGGATATAAGCCAAGTGGTTTGGCTCAAGCACTCGCAACAAATAGAACAACTAATATTGGAGTTATTATTCCAAGTGCAAATTATGTTTATATTTCTAATTTGGTTAATGGTATAACACAGGTTTGTAAAGATAAAGGGTTTACGCTTTTACTTTATACAACTTCACATAGTAGAGAAGATGCTTTAGGTTGTTTAGAAAGAGTTATTAAATCGCATGTCGATGGCGTAATTGTTTTTGATGATGAGCTTAATGGTGAAGATTTAGAAGTTTTTAATTCATATGGTGTCCCTGTTATTGATGTTAATAACAATGTAATAGCATCAAAAATTGGATGTATTCCATTTGGTTATGAGCATTTAATTAAAAGAATCATAGAAGAGAACTTCATTAGAGGCGACAAAAAAATGACATTCTTGCATGTTCATAATGCTGGTAGATTATTATCTCGTGTTGAAAACACTTTCATAAAAGTACATATGGAAAATGATAGAGAGTATAACATTATGAATTGTGATGATAGTTACAATAGAACATATCAAGATTTCATGGAAAGATTTAAACAAAAAAGAAAAGAATATGTAATTGCTTATCGTGATTCAATTGCTGCTGCTGTTTTAAATGCTGCAACTGATATTGGCTTAAGTGTTCCTGGC
>CAMESA010000114.1 GCA_945935945.1 uncultured Mollicutes bacterium
GGTATAAAAGGTGATGAAGCATTGTCTTCTTTACAAACAATTCTTAAAAATGGACAAAAGAAAGTAAAATATGAAAGTGGAAATAAAACCTCTAAAGCATGGGATGGCTATTATCTATTTGAAAGAAATTTCACATTGTCCCCGGTTGAAGAAAGTGAATTAACAGGTGAATATAAAAGATCAAATATTTGGATTAATTCCATGTATCTTTCAACTCCTATATATATAGAAGATAAGATAAATAGCGGAACATATTCATATGTAGATTCTTCAAATAAAACTCAAACAAAATCTTTTGTAAATTCAAAAGCTCAATTTGATAGAGAACATGTTTTTGTTAAAAAATATGGTTTTAATGGAGAAAATGAGGCATACAAAGATTATACAGCTGGTTGTGATATTCATAATCTTCATATTGCTGACCATTATGCAAATTCAATTGGCCATAATGATTTACCATACGGTACGGTCCTTGAAAAAAATGAAAGTAGCGCAATTATTAGCGAAATTAATGGTGAAATAACCGGATATAAAGGCAAAAACAAAGATGGAACCATTGTTTTTGAACCTATGGATCGCGATAAAGGTGATGTTGCACGTTCTATTTTTTATATGTGTGCTCGTTACCATACTTATGAAAAACTTAGCGATAAAGATGAAACACCTTCTTTAACAATTAGTGACAAAATAGTTATTGAAAGAACAACTTCCCCAATAGATACAAAAGATAATCCAGCAGCATATGGATTACTAAGTGATCTTTTAGCTTGGAACGAATTAGATCCAGTAAGTGAAAGCGAAAAATACAGAAATGATTTAATTTATAACACCGACCAAGGTAATAGAAATCCATTTATTGATTTTCCACATTGGGCTAATGCTTGTTTTGATAAATCAAATACGACAGGCTTAACTTTTGAAGTCAAACAAACTCCTCATATAACATTAGAAAAAGATGAAAATTTTAAAGATACCTACTATTTCTTTGAAAATTTCGAACCAACAGGTTTAAAAGTTAAATATTTTGATGCTGAAGGAAATACCAGCTATATAAGTGATTTTAAACTTGAAACATCATCAAATCCTTTAACAACAAACTATACTTTCTTTGGTTTTGGAACCTTAGATTTTAAAGCAAAAGCAACAATTAATGGCGTTGAATATGTATCAAAAAACTCATTATCTGTTACATACACTGCTTCTAGGGTCCAAATGGGAATACTTGTAATTATTTTAATTGTTCTATTAATAATATTCTTAATAATTTACTTCTCTGCTTCGCATCATCATAAAATCGCTAAAAAATATAAAAAAGTTGAAAATCGCATTGTAAAATTAAGACCTATTGAAGAAGATAAGCCAAAAAAGAAGAAAAATAGAAAAAATAAATAATTATTTAGTTAATTCATTAACTGCAATCATTAAATAACGAGTAATATCTGTAGCTATTAAGGTATTCTCGTTATTTTCTTTTATTGCTAAATCACTTGCTTCGCCAAGTAAATAACAAGAACAAGCAACATTAAATAGGATATTTTCTTTTTTTGAGATTAAACCAGCAATTATTCCACTAAGAATGTCTCCACTTCCACCTTTTGCTAAACTTGGGTTGCCATTTATGTTTAAATAAGTGGTTGTTCCATCACTGATAATTGAAGTCGAATCTTTTAAAACAAGAATTACTTTATTATCTTTAGCAAACTTTTTTGCTAGATAAATTGCATTTTCTTTAATATAAATCAAATCATCGTTTTTAATTAATCTAGAAAATTCTTTTATATGAGGTGTTAAAACGATATTTTTACATTTTGATTCTTTTAGATCTTCGATTTTTCCAAATCTAGCCAAGGAATTTAATCCATCAGCATCTATTAGTAAGTTTCCATGATAGTTTGAACATAAAAATTTAATTATTTTATATACTTCAATACTCGTTCCAATCCCCATTCCAATTGCAATGGAATCATATGCTAAAAGTTTCTTAATTTCCTCTTCAACAAAAACAATTTTCCCATTTTCATCAGATAAAGTTTCATAGATAATTTCAGGATAATGAAGAGCATAAATCTCATACAAAGAGCGAGGAATAAAGAGCCTTGAATAACCTGCTCCAACTCGTAAACTTGCTAAAGAATTATTCGACAAAAGTATTGCTCCAGGCGTTAATTTACTGCCTCCAACAAGAGCAACTTTTCCATACGTTCCCTTGTTAGAATTCTTGTCCCTTTTCTCAAAAACCCTGCAAAAGTCCACTCTTTTTAAAATATTTAGATAATTTTCCTTATTAATTAATTCAACATTTGCACTAACAAGTGAGAGTTTTTCATATGAATTTTTTCCATCAAAAAAGAAGTGCCCAATCTTAAAAGCTTCGATTGCAACTGTTAAAAAAGAGTGAACAAAAGCACCTAAATTTTTACCACTTGAAGCATCAATTCCACTAGCAATATCAATTGAAAAAACACGCGATTTTTTATCATTGATTGCATTAATTATTGCTTTAGTTTTTTCATTTATTTGAACACTTAAATTTGCTCCAAGTAAACCATCAACAATAACATCATAATCATTTTTTAAAAAATCATCATAGCTAATTAGTTTGCCATTATATCTATTCTTATTGATTAAAGTTTCTTCTTTTAAATGAGATGAAGAAATGAATGTTTCAACATTATATCCATTATTATATAAGTGGCGGGCAGCAACAAGAGCGTCACCGCCATTTCCTCCACCGCCTGCAACTACAAGAATTTTTTCATTTTTATTGATATATTTTAGAATTTCATCATAAAAATTAGTTCCTGCAGTTTCCATTAATTCAATTGAAGGTCTTAAATTTTTAATTGTGAAAGAATCACATTCTTTCATCTCTTCACTAGTCAATGCATAATACATATTATAAATCGATGTCTAAAGAAACTGGACAATGGTCACTTCCAAATATTTCATTATGAATTTCACTTGATTTTACTTTATCAATAATTGATTTAGAAACAACAAAATAATCGATTCTCCAGCCTATGCCTTTTTCTCTTGCTCTAAAACGGTAACTCCACCAACTATATTTAACTTCTTCAGGGTGTAGATATCTAAAAGTATCAACATATCCATTATTTAATAGATTAGTAAACGCATTTCTTTCTTCAATTGTAAAACCAGCTGAATGAGTGTTTGTTTTTGGATTTTTTAAATCAATTTCATTATGAGCAACATTTAAATCACCAGCATAAATTATTGGTTTTTTCTCATTTAATTCATTAAGATATGAGACTAAATCCTTTTCAAATTGCATTCTAAAGTCTAAGCGTTTTAATTCTTCGCCACTGTTTGGAACGTAGCAAGCAACATAATAGAAATTTTCAAATTCTAAAGTAATTACTCTTCCTTCATCATCATATTTGTTATCGTGAAGACCATAATGGACACTTATTGGTTCTTTTTTTGTAAAAACTGCAACGCCACTATAACCTTTTTTTACAGTAGAAATTGTGTGATATAAATGATAACCATCTGGTAAAAATGGGAAAGAAAGAGTTCCTTCTTCGCTAAATTTTGTTTCGTTTAATGAAAAAATATCAGCATTAAAACTTAAAAAATCTCTAGCAAAATCTTTTTTTAAAATTGCACGAATGCCATTAACATTAAAAGAGACAATTTTCATATTCTTACCTCATGGTAATGGATGCTCTTTGAGCATTCCAATCACTTCTTTTTTAATTTTTTCTAAAATTTCCTTATTTTCTCTATTTTTTAAGGCTCTATCAATAAGATTTGCTACTTTAATAAAATCTTTTTCAACAAATCCTCTTGTTGTCATTGCTGGTGTTCCAAGTCTGATTCCACTTGTAAAAGCTGGTTTTTCACTATCACCAGGAATTGAATTTTTATTTAAAGTGATATTTACTGATTCAAGAATATTTTGAGCTTCTAAGCCTGTAATTCCTAGCGAATTTTTAACATCAACTAATAATAAATGA